>JBAWAM010000093.1:0-1923 GCA_049589315.1 Myxococcaceae bacterium | reverse complement strand
CAGCTACGACGACCGCATGAAGAAGGTCTCGCGCGCGATGGTGAAGATCCTCCGCGAGGCAGGGGTGAAGTTCGCCACCCTCGGCACCGATGAGACCTGTAACGGTGACTCGGCCCGGCGCATCGGCAACGAGTACCTGTACCAGACGCTCGCGAAGACCAACGTCGAGCTGTTCAACTCGCTCGGGGTGAAGGCGGTCATCACGCAGTGCCCCCACTGCTTCAACACCATCCAGAACGAGTACCCGGACTTCGGGGGTAACTACACGGTCATCACCCACTCCCAGCTCGTCACCCGGCTGCTGAACGAGAAGCGGATCAAGGTCTCGCAGGCGATGGAGGCGCTCGGGAAGTCGCCGACGAAGGTGACCTACCACGACCCCTGCTACCAGGGCCGGCACAACGGGATCTACGAAGAGCCCCGCGCGGCGCTGCAGAAGATCCCCGGGCTCGAGCTGGTGGAGATGCAGCGCTCGAAGCGCGAGTCGTTCTGCTGCGGCGCGGGCGGCGGCCGGATGTGGATGGAGGAGCACATCGGTCAGCGCATCAACCAGAACCGCGTGAACGAGGCCGCGCTCACCCTGGCCCACGCCGCCAACCCGTCGATCGAGATGCCCGACGCCACCGACCGGAAGAAGCCCGGCCACGTGGGCGACTACAAGGGCAACGAGGGCGAGGGCGTGATCGCCGTCTCCTGCCCGTTCTGCATGACCATGATCCGCGACGGCGTGAACGAGACCGGCCGCGAGGAGAAGCTCAAGGTCTACGACGTGGTGGAGCTGGTGGCGGACGCGCTGGTGGAGACGAAGCCGGGTGTCGGCGCGGAATCCGGGACCGGTGGGACCGCGACGCCGCCGGGCGCGCACGCGAAGCCGGAGTAGGCACCACGCCACGCAGGGACGCCGCCGTTGACCCCAGGGTCCGGCGGCGCTGTTGCAAACAGCCTACTCGTAGAGGAGCTGCGAAGCGCCGCTCACGTCCATTCGGACGGTCGTCGGTTGCCCGATCACGGTGAGCGTCGATGCGCCCGAGAGCGTCAAACCGAGCTCGTCCGCAACCCGTACGCGTGCAGTGCCTGCGCCGCTGAGCGTGACGTCCGCCTTGCTGGCCGCGAGGTCTGGGGCCCGAACCTGTGAACCGCCAGACGTGTCGAGCGTGAGCTGAGTTGTCTGTCCCGAGAGCGTGATATCGCTGCCGCCGCTCGCGGTGCAGGCGAAGGATTCCGAGGCGATACCAACCACCTCCATCCGGACACCGCCGGAGGCATCGACGCTCTCGAGCTCAGGAACAGTGATCTTCACCACCAGGCTGCCACTGACCGACCAGCTCGTCTCGTCAATGTCGATGAACAAGATGTCGTTGCGGACCTCGGTGCGGACTTTGGAAAGGAGGTTGTCGTCACCTGTGACGAGCACCTCCTTCGCACCGCCGACCACCACCTCGGCCTCGAGACCTTCGGAGATTGTGATCGCCTTGAACTCGGGGGTCTCACGCAGATTCTCCGCGTACTTGCCGCTCCCTACCTCATAGCCGCATCCAACCAGGGTCGTCATCGCACCGACCCACATGAACGCCGCGCCCATCCTCAGTGCCGTTCTCATGGCTGTTCCTTCTCCCGTTTGAAATCGAAAGTGGAACACCGCACGCCGCGGAAGGTGTCACCGCCGCCGCCTCGTAAACGTCCATGAGGTCGCGCGCGCTCCTCGGGAGTCATGGTCCGATACGGCGCAACCTTGCGCAGCACGCGACGGGCGTGCCTCGGTGGCATCGATGCCCTCGAGCAGCATCGCCAGTGCGTACGCGTACATCTCGACCGAGGTCGCTTCGGCGGTGAGCCGGAGCGGACTTCGGTTGCACGGCGCCCTTGCCGCGTACACACGCACCGCACATGCCCACGAGAGCCTGGCGAAGCTGCGCGAGGAGC
>JBAWAM010000092.1:0-5912 GCA_049589315.1 Myxococcaceae bacterium | reverse complement strand
GCGACTGCATGAGGAACACGTCGCGATCGCGCACGTCCTCAAGCAGCTCGACGTGGTGTTCGCCGTCCGGAAAACGCTCTGTGAGGCACTTGCCCGGGGCCACTCCGAGCTCGCGGGCTACGCGCGCGCCGAGCTCAGGGTGAGCGCTTCCGTGGAAGAGCACCATGCCGTCCGTCATGGAACCATCCTGACCCCGGCCGCGTCCGCCCGTCGAGAAACAACGTTTCCTACAGTCCGTCCGCGTTCTTCAACTCACGGAGCCGGAGCCCGTTCTTCTTCAGGAGCCGATACAGGCTCTGCATCGACAGGCCCGTCCGCTCCTCGGCGATCTTCATGTCGCACCCGCAGGCCTTCATGACCTCGGCGAAGTAGACGTGCTCGAACTCGCCCAGCACCCGGTCGCGGGCGTCGTGGTAGGGGAGCCTGAGCAGCACGCCGTGCAGGGTCTTCTCGTGAGGCGCGCCTCCACCGGTGGGCGAGGCGAGGAACTCGAGCCACTGGGTGCTCCCCGTCTCCTGCATCACCGCCCCGCGCTCCAGGACGTTGCGGAGCTCGCGCACGTTGCCCGGCCAGTCGTAGGCTTCGAAGAGCGCCAGCGTCTGGTCGGTGATCTCGAGCTGGGTCCCCAGGTGGGACATGAGGTGTCTGGCCAGGGCCGGGAGCTCTTCGCGCCGGGTCCTGAGCGACGGCATCCGCACCCGCGCCACCGCCACCCGGAAGAAGATGTCCTTGCGCAGTCGCTCGCGCCGGACCTCCTCGTCGACGTTCCGGTTGGAGGAGGCGATGACCCGCACGTCCGCGGCGCTCTCCAGGATCCGGAGCAGGCGCGGCTGCACCTCCGGCGGGATCTCGCAGATCTCATCGAGGAACAGGGTTCCTCCGATGGCGGACTCGATCATCGGGGGCAGGGCGTTGGGCGAGGGCGGTTGCAGCTCGCGCTCCGCCGCGCTGCCGTGGAGCAGGCTGCAGTCGATGACCCGGAAGGGGCCGTGGCGGCGCGGAGAGTGCCGGTGGACCGCGCGCGCGGCGAGCTCCTTGCCCGTCCCGGTTTCGCCTTCGACAAGCAGGTTCATCTGTCCGCGGGCGACCCGGCCCAGGACGGCGAAGACCGAACGCATCGCCTCGGAAGAGCCGAAGAGATCTCCGAAGTGGTCGACCCCCGGCCCCTCGACCTCGACGTCGGTGGGCCTGGGCTGCTGCTTCAGCACCAGGCGGGTCTTTCCGAGCTGGAGGTGGTCCCCGGGCTGCAAGAATGCCTGGAGGATCTGGTGCGATTCGAGGAAGGTGCCATTGCGGCTGCCGAGATCCCGCACGACGAACCCGCGCGAGGTCCGTTCGATCTCTGCGTGGCGACGGCTGACGGTGGGATCGGTGAGGACGAGGTCGCTCGTCGTGTCGGTGCCCACGCGGATGAGGGCGTCGAGCGTCTGCACCCGGCACCCCTTGTCCGGTCCGGAGGAGACCTCGACCGACCACTCGTGAAGCCTCACCTTCGGCGCTGAGTCCTGGGTCAGCGCCGGCATCGTCAGGGTTACGTCCGGACGCGCACGTTCAGTCATCGAGCACTCACCCCCGGCCTTGCACTTCGAAACGGCTTGTTCGAGTCTGAAGCTATCACGACATGCAGGATCTACCCTCTTTTCGAGGAGAGGGGCATGACCGGGCCACTGAGTCCTGAGCTGCTGGGGGGGTATAGGGAGCCGGAGCCCTCGGTGTACTGGCTCGGCGTCGGGGTCTTCGCCCTCGCCCTGTGCGTCACCGGGATCATCGAGCGGATCCAGTTCCGCCTGCGCTTCCTCGAGGCCCGGACCTGGTGGGCCTCCAATGGTCGCGACGTGCTGAACTCGCTCGCGTTCGGGGCGATGGCCGGCGCGCTCGCGATTTTCGGGTTCCGCGGGCCGGTGGCGCTGGTGATCGCCGCGTCGATCATCCTGCTGGTCAACACGGTGCAATCCTCGCTGGGGACGCGGCGGGGTGGGACCGTGTTGTCCGCGCTCGCGTCCCTGGCGCTCGGCGTTCCGGTGCTGCTCCTGCCCTCGCTGGTCGACCAGGGGCTCCGGTCGCTGCTGCTGTTCCTGTTCTGAGGAACGGCGCGCTCAGGGGAGGTGCACGTCCTGGAAGTCGCCGTGGGCACGCCTCACCCGGAGCAGGTCCGGCCCCGAGATCCGTCGTGCGCGGACGAAGGTGTGCGGCAGCGCCTGCTCCCCGTTGACCTGCACCACGACGTCGCCCGGATTCAACGCCACCCCCTCCGGCGCCTTCAGCACGTACAGGCCCGCGGGACGTCCGACGACCGCGTCGAGCTGGGCAGACTCCAGCAGGGGATTGGCGAAGCGCGCCCGAGCCCGTTGGAAGAGCTCTGCGTCCAGGGCGTCCATGCGCGCCAACTCCATCTCGCCCGTCGAACGGCCACTGTCGGACCAGGCCAGGGCCGCGCGCGGGCTGACCGCGAAGCGGAACCCTTCGTCCGGGGCGGCCTCTCCCACCGGGACGAGCTGACCGCGCACCAGGTCAATCGCCTCGCGCGTGAGCTGCTGCATCAACGAGGTCAGCTCTGGCGCCGGATCCGCGCCCTCGTCGGTGCGCTCGGCGAAGGGGTCCGAGCGGACCTCTCCCGTCAGCTCCACCCAGCGCGTGCGCGTGGCGGGGTGGAGGATCTCCACGTGGCCGACGAAGGTGACGTCCTCCGTCGCCGCGGCGCGGACCGCCCTCCCGTTCGCGTCGAGCAGGGTCTGGTGCGAGGTCTGGACCCGCTTCTCCGCCCAAGGCCTCAGCACCAGCACCTCGGCCGGCTTCAGCCTGAAGGTGGGGAGAAGGGTGGTGAGCGTCGAGGCCGCGAAGGCGTTGTCATCCTCGGCGCGGTAGACGCGGAGGTCGGAAGGCCCGAACAGGAGCGCGCGCCCAGCCGTCTCGTCCTGGAGCATCGCGTCGATCAGCCGCTGCGACAGCTCGAAGGAGCGATAGGCCGGCTCGGGCCAGCGGAACGCGAACGGGTAGATCGCGATCGCCGTCGCACGCGGGTCCTTCGGGACCGCGACCTGTCGTCTGAAACCGCTGCCGCAGCCGGTGGCGAACGTCAGCAGGGCGAGGGCGAAGAGGACGCGGCGCACGCGACTTTTCTACCCCAGCCCGCTGTTCAACGCGAGACAGCCGGCTCAGTTGGACGCCGCCGCTCCCTCACCCCGGAGCATCAGGTCCAGCTTGCCCTCGCGATTCAGCTTGGCGAGATCCGTGTAGCCGCCGACGTGCGTCTCTCCCACCCAGATCTGCGGGACCGTCCGGAGCCCGCCGGTCATGTCGACCAGCTTCCCACGCAGCGCGTCATCGCCGGTGACGTCGATCTCCTCGTACGCCACCCCTTTGGAACGCAACAACTCCTTCGCGCGGACGCAGAAGCCGCAGTACTCGGTCGTGTAGATGCGAACGGAAGTCATGACATCTGAATAACGGCTTCTGTCGATTCTGCCACCCCTATGCCCAACAGAGCGTCCAGCCGCCCGTCTTCCTCCAGCCGGATGAGGTCGCGGTATCCGCCCAGATGGTGGTCCCCCACGAATACCTGTGGAACCGTCCGCGCGCCGCCGGTCATCGCCATGAGCTTCTCGCGCGCATCGAAATCACCGGTCACGTCGATTTCGTCGAAGTAGACCCGCTTGCTGCGCAACAGGTCCTTCGCCCGGGCGCTCCAAGCGCAGTACGAGGTCGTGTAAATCGTGACGCGCTTCATGTTTCCCTCCTGAGACGCCCAAGAGTAGGGAGAAGCCCGCCCACTTTCCAGTCCGCCTTGTGTAAAAGTGTAAACCTGTCGGGGCGCGGACAGCAGCTTGATCAATAGGCCGGTGAATCGCTGGCGGGGAACGACTCGATGGACGCCTCCTCGACGACGTCCCGGTCGGCGGTGGCGCGGGTGAGCTGATCGCCCACGAGCTCGCGCACCCGGTCGGCCTGGGCGGCGTAGGCATCGCGGATCTCGTTCAGCTTCTTCACCAGTTCCGGGTCCCCGGCCTCCTCGGCAGCAGAGACCGCCTGCTCGCACTTCTCCGCGGCCCGAAGGGAATGCTGCAGCACCGCGACCAACTCGTAGAGCACCTCGGTCGGAACCATGCCCTGAAGGTAGGGTCGACCGTCAGGCCCTGCAAAGACGACGGCCCCCGGCGTTTCCGCCGGAGGCCGTCGAACTGCTCAGAGGAGCGAGGGGACTACATCATCCCGCCCATGCCGCCCATTCCTCCCATGCCGCCCATGCCGGCGCCGGAGGCCGCGGGGGCCTCCTCCTTCGGACGCTCGGCCACCATCGCCTCGGTGGTGAGCATGAGCGCGGAGACGGACGCCGCGTTCTGCAGCGCCGAGCGGGTCACCTTGGCCGGGTCGATGACGCCGGCGGCGAGCAGATCCTCGTACTCACCGGTCGCGGCGTTGAAGCCGTAGGCGCCCTTGCCCTCCTTGACCTTCTGGACGATGACCGAGCCCTCCAGGCCGCCGTTGCCGACGATCTGGCGGAGGGGCTCCTCACAGGCGCGGCGGATGATCTCCACGCCAAACTTCTCGCCCACGGTCCACTCGCCCTTGTCGAGCACGCTGAGGGCGCGGATGAGGGCCACGCCGCCGCCGGGGACCACGCCCTCTTCGACGGCCGCGCGGGTCGCGTTGAGCGCGTCCTCGACGCGGGCCTTCTTCTCCTTCATCTCGGTCTCGGTCGCGGCGCCGACGTTGATCACCGCCACGCCGCCGACCAGCTTGGCCAGCCGCTCCTGCAGCTTCTCGCGGTCGTAGTCCGAGGAGGTGTCCTCGATCTGGACGCGGATCTGCTTCACCCGGGCCTCGATGTCCTTCTGCGAGCCGGCGCCGTCGATCAACGTGGTGTTGTCCTTGGTGATGACGATCCGCTTGGCGCGGCCGAGGTCGTTGAGCGTCAGGGTCTCGAGCTTGATGCCGAGGTCCTCGGCGATCATCTTGCCGCCGGTGAGGATGGAGATGTCCTCGAGCATGGCCTTGCGGCGGTCGCCGAAGCCGGGGGCCTTGACCGCGCAGGTGTTGAGGACGCCGCGGATCTTGTTGACCACCAGCGTCGCCAGCGCCTCACCCTCGACCTCTTCGGCGATGATGAGCAGCGGCTTGCCGGCGCGGGCCACCTGCTCGAGCACCGGCAGGAGGTCCTTCATGTTGGAGATCTTCTTCTCGTGGATCAGGATGTACGGGTCCTGGAGCACCGTCTCCATCCGCTCCGGATCCGTCACGAAGTACGGGGAGAGATAGCCGCGGTCGAACTGCATACCCTCCACCACGTCGAGGGTGGTCTCGAGGCCCTTTGCCTCTTCGACCGTGATCACGCCCTCCTTGCCGACCTTCTCCATCGCGTCCGCGATGATCTGGCCGATGGTGGTGTCGCCGTTGGCCGAGATGGTGCCGACCTGGGCGATCTCCTTCTTGTCCTTGGTCTGCTTGGCGAGCTTCTTGATCTCCGCGGTGATCGCCGTGACGGCCTTCTCGATGCCGCGCTTGATCTCCATCGGGTTGTGGCCGGCGGCCACGAGCTTGGAGCCCTCGCGGAAGATCGCCTGCGCCAGCACGGTCGCGGTGGTGGTGCCGTCGCCGGCAACGTCGGAGGTCTTCGAAGCGACCTCCTTCACCATCTGCGCGCCCATGTTCTCGAACTTGTTCTCGAGCTCGATCTCCTTGGCGACGGTCACGCCGTCCTTGGTGATCGTGGGGGAGCCGAACGACTTCTCGATCACCACGTTGCGGCCCTTGGGCCCCAGGGTGACCTTGACCGCGTCGGCGAGGGTGTTCACGCCGCGGAGGATGGCCTCACGCGCGCGTACGTCGAAAATGATGTCCTTGGCCATTTGATGAATCTCCAGAAAAGAGGGAAGCGGGCGGCAGCCGCCGACGGCGAGCTGCCGGCCCGAGAG
>JBAWAM010000091.1:0-2652 GCA_049589315.1 Myxococcaceae bacterium | reverse complement strand
CGCGCCGCCTGCTCGGGCGGGTCGCACGGCGCGCGGCCACTGCGGAGGCGATGCCCTACTACAAGGGCAACCACCACGCGGTGATCGGCGACCACGACGAGATCGGGCGGCCGGCGTACACGCACCGGCTCGACATCGAGCCCGAGCTGGCGTTCGTCGTCGGTACCCCCGGGCAGCCGGTCGCCGGCTACCTCGTTTTCAACGACGGCTCCGCCCGTGACGTGCAGCTGCCCGAGATGATCGGCACCGGGCCCAACCGCAGCAAGGACTTCGCCCACTCCAAGGGACTGGGCCCCTGGCTCGTCACCCCCGACGAGGTCCCAGATCCCCTGGGGCTCCGGGTCACTGTCGAGGTCAACGGACGCCCACGCTGGACCGGTCACACCCGCGAGTACGTACGCCACCCCGAGGAGGTGGCCGCCTTTCTCGCCACGATCACCCAGTGGCCGCCCGGGACGGTCGTCGGCATGGGCACGGTGCCGGACTGCACCGGCCTCGACCACGGCGACTGGCTCGAGCCGGGCGACGCCATCGCGATCACGATCGAAGGGTTGGGCACGCTGCACCAGCGGCTCCCCGCGTACTAATGCGGCCTGCTGGACGCCGTGGGCATGTCGAAGAGCGAGCCCAGATCCCAGTTGCGCTCGAGGTCGTCCCTGTTTGGCAGGTGCCTGGAGGAGGCGGGCGCCTTGAACCGGTCTACACCGAGTCGCACCTCTTCGTCGGACCGGTGGAGATGATCACCGCGCAGCCCTGGCTCCGCCGGCGCAGGCTGAAGGTGCACTGAGCGCTTCGACTGCATCGGGTCAGCCGAACCAGCGCCCCGACTCCGGCGCGAACACCTTCACCCGGTCGCGCAGCCTCGCCGGAAGCCGGGCCTGAACCGCCTCGTGTACCTGTCCCGGCGAGTACGCCTGGCTGAAGTGCATCAGGACGATCGCTTCGTTCTGGAAATGCTCCTCCCGGGCGATCAGCTCGTCGAGGTGGATGTGCGCGCGCTCGTGGGCGTCTTCGATGCTGCGGCGCTCATCGACGAAGGTGCTCTCCAGGATCAGCACGCGGCTCCGGAGGACGAACGGGGCCGTGTCCAGCACGTGCGACAGCGTGTCGGTCACGTAGGCCAACTCCAGGTGATCGAAGGTTTCGAACAGCGCAGGATCCCCCTCCTGTCGCCGGCGGGCGATCTCCTGGGGCGACACGTCCCGGAACTCCGGGCGGAGCTTCTGGACCCGCCGGATGAACTGGTAGCCGAGCGACGGCCCCCGGTGATGGGTCCGGAAGGGGCGAACGAACAGGTCGTTGCGCAGGGCGAAGGTCTGGTCGGCCTCCACCGGGATGATCTGGGCGGTGAAGCCCGCGTGGTAGAGCCGGACCGAGAGCGCCACCCAGTCCCGGAGCAGGTCGGCGATCTCCACCGGAGCGAACACCCGGGCCGGGCCCTTGCCGATGAGGTGTCGGATTCCCAGAAGGGAGGTGAGCCCGCTGGCGTGATCCGGATGACTGTGGCTCAGGAAGATGTCGTCGGTCGAGGCGAACGACCGGATCGGCAGCCCCGCATCGAGCACGACCCGAAGCTCCGGAACCTGCAGCGACGTGTACACGCCGGCCACCGAGATGCCGCGGACTGTGTACGGGCCGGCATGGATCTCCGTGAGCATGGGCGGAAGGTGTTCACCAGAAGGTCTCAACGCAGCACCTTGACGCGCGGCGGCATGACTCGACTCTACCCCGGGGAGCATCTGGGGACGCTCAAGCGCTCACGCGAAGGAGGCCGCAATGGAGTGGCTGGAGTTCAGCCGGTGGTCGGAGGATGTGACGCGCGACGTGGCCGCGCGGATCGAGATGCAGGGGGATTTGGAGCGCGCCAAGACACAGGCGCTCACCACGACGCCGGATCAGAAGCGGGCGCAACTCGAGGCGCTGCTCCGGTCGCACCCCGCGAGCAACCCGTGGGGTCACCCGACCGAGCTGTGCTGACCTGGCCTCAGGGCGCGGACGCGGCGGCGAGGGCCCCGACATCCAATCCCGCCGCGGTCAGCGCTTCGTGTCGGGAATCGGCGGCATGCGGACGTCGAGGTCCGGATAGTGCGCGTGCATGAACTCGAGCGCGAGCCATGTGTGGCAGTGGCGGACGTCGGGGTTGCGCTTCGTGGGGCAGCTGCAGCCGAGGTGGACGTCCTCTCTGCGAGCGAGATTTGCCAGTGCGTCGAACGCGGTGCGGTCGTCGTGGAAGCGCCGCTCGAGTTCGGCGCGGTACTCTCTGGCGAGCGCGCGCCACGCGGCGTCGCTGGGTGCCGAGAGATAGTCGAGGACGAGCCCTTCGGGCGGTCGCAGGATGTGCCGGGTGTGCTTCCGCGTGTCCTGACGCACGCCGCGGGGGAGCTTCGAGGCCGGGACGCCCCGGGCCATCTGATAGCGGGAGAGCATGGGCCCACCGTAGCGCCCATCAGCTCAGCCGCGCCTGGCGGTGAATCGCACGGCGCGGTGTTGCACACGTCATCATTTCGTTGCGATAGAAGGATGCCGGCCGATCGACCCTCTTCTATCGACTCGGTCCTCCCAGCAGCGACTACCAGGAGATCGGCAGCGCATGGCTGGAGGGAAGCATCTTCGTGTCACCGGCCGACGCAGAGCAGGAGCTGCGGACCCGCG
>JBAWAM010000090.1:0-33646 GCA_049589315.1 Myxococcaceae bacterium | reverse complement strand
GCCCTGGTGGACGAAGTCCGGCCACACCCTCAGCCCCATCGCCGCCTCGCGCGTGACCCACGCGAAGAAGGTGCGCGCTCGTTCCGAGGAGAAGCGCAGCGCCCCGCCGATTCCCAGCCGCTGCGCGTCCTCCGTCAGCGTGTCGAGCGTGGCCTGGCTCGAGTCCACGCGCACCAGGTACTCGGTGGCCTCGAGCCGCTTCGCGTCGACCGCGAGCTTCAGCGACGCCGGCGGCGTGGGCACGGAGTCATCGCCGATGACGGTGCCGCCCACTCGGGAGAGGAACGCCTCCAGCTCCGCCGCGCTGCGCGGCTTCACCCGCACCTCGTCCAGCGCGAAGTCCGACTGCACGCCCTTCCCATCCACGAGCGCGGCGATGTCGGTCTCACCCAGCCGCAAGACTGCGGGGACGACGGCGGTGTCGACCTCGTGCGTGAGCGGCGCCACGTCGAGCGTCACGGTGACCTTCGCGGTGGCCTGCTGCCCGTCCGCACCGGTCGCGGTGAGCACGAACTCGGTGGTGGCCCAGACGTCGACGGTGCGACTCGAGCCGTCGACCGAGCCGACGTCGGGGTCGAGGGCGAGGGAGACGGCGTGGGCCACGTCCCAGCTGAGGGTGACGGGTCCGCTGCGCGTCAGCTGCGAGGGGTCCGCGGTGAAGCTGCGAATCTCGGGCATGGGCGCGGGGCTGCTGCAGGCGGTGAGCAGCAGGGCCAGCACTGCCGCGCGGCGCATCAGGGAAGGGTTCAAGGGAGCGCTCCAGGAGATGAGTTCTCTCCCCTGACTGCCCCTCGCCGGAATGTCGCACCGCCCGGTGCAGAAAGTCGGAAAGCCGAGTCGTTACAGGAGCCTGCTCAGGCTGAGGTGAAGCTGACTGCGGAGCAGCGGCGCCAGGCTGCGGAGGTCCGCGGTGGGCAGCTGGAGCCGCTCACCCAGGAGCCGGTAACACTCCTCCAGGGAGACCGCGTCAGCGAGGCGAAGGTGAAGATGTCTCGCGGCCACGTGCTCCGCGACCGCGGCGATGTGGATGCGGCGCTCGCCCAGTACCTCGAGGCCGAGGCGCTGGACCGCGCAGCAGGAGACGACGCGACCCGACCGCGGCGACGTGGTGCAGGGACGGAAGGCGTTCGAGGAGATCTTCTCGCTGATTGCAAAGACCGGTGACGCCCGGCTCGAGGCCTCCGCGCTGGAGATGCTCATCGAGTTGTTGCTGCAGCAGGGAGAGCTCGCCACCGCGGAGGAGCGCTTCGCGCAGCGGGAGAAGCTCAGCCAGGAGCGGAAGCTGGAGGACGAGGTGGAGCGCTCGAGCACGCGCGCACAGCTCGCGTTCTACCGCGGCGACCACGAGCAGGCCGAAGCGCTGGCGCGGAAGGTGGCGGACGCCTGGAAGGCGCGCAACACCGCCGGCAGCGAGCTGGAGGCCCGCGAGCTGTTGGTGAGGGTCCTGCTCGAGTCGGGAAAGGGCGCGCCGGTGAAGGAGGAGCTGGCGCGGCTGCAGGCGCTGTCTGGCAGCGATGGCGACGGGCTGGCGCATGGCGCCTGGGCGCGGATGACCGCCTGCTACGAGGCAGAGCTGGGCGACGCGCGGGTGGGGCTGGGGCTGCTGGAGAAGCTCCTCCGGCAGAAGGAGCTGAGGATGTTTCGCCGGCACGAGCTGACGCTCTCGCTGATTCGCGCGCTGGCGCGGCTCGGGCAGCGGGACGCGGCGAAGGCGAGGCTCGCGACGCTGACGGAGGAGGCGAAGCGCCAGAGCTTCGGCATCGTCGTCGCTCGCGCGGAGACGCTCGGCAAGGCGCTGCTCTCCACGCGCTGAAGAGCGCGCGATCCGCGGCGCAGGCGCCTCGTGTATCCTCGGGGGATGCGCTCCATCGTCTTTTCCATCCTCCTCGCGCTCGCCTACGGTTGTGGAGACGCTACCTCGGCTCTCGACACAAGGTCCGTTACCGCCGACAGCGGCCGACCCGGCACCGACGCGGGCCCGAGCGGAAGTGATGGCGGCAGCGACGCGGGCTCGAGCGGACGTGATGGCGGCAGCGGCACCGACGCCGGCATGGCGATGGCGGACGCGGGCTCTACCGGCAGTGTGGGCTGTGTGTCCGGACGCGGCATCGACGAAGGCGAGAACACCTTCATGCTCGAAGGCCTCGAGCGCCGTTACCGTGTGTACTTGCCGGCGACGTACAGACGCGATCGGCCGTGGCCTGTGATCCTCGCGCTCCACCCGAACGGCGGTAACACAGGTTACTGGAACAACACGAGCGGCGACCGCAACATCCGCGGCGAAGCGGGCGACAGCGCAATCCTCGTCATCGCCGAAGCGATCGACGGTGAATGGCGAGACTACGGCATGCCTGCCTCGACGTGGCCGTCGCGGATCGAGACCGAGCTCGCCTACTTCGACACGATCGTCGACCGCCTGAAGACCGAGCTCTGCGTGAACGAGAACCAGATCTTCGCGATGGGCTTCAGCGGCGGCGGCTCCTTCTCGGGCGTCCTCGGATGCCGCCGCGAGTACATCCGCGCGATCGCCGTCGGAGGCTCCGTCATCTACTTCGATGAAGTCGACTGCGTCAGCACACCCGCGTCGTGGATCACGATCGGAAGCGGCGAGCTCGAAGCGGGCCGCGTCGACTTCCGCGACTTCTTCCGCAGCGCCGCGAAGTGCGACGAGACGAGCGCCGCAACCGATCCCGCTCCCTGCGTCTCGTACGACGGCTGCAACGCCGCCACTCCCGTTCACTATTGCCAGCACAGCGGCGGCCATCAGTGGCCGGCCTTCGGCACCACCGCCGCGTGGCAGTTCTTCCAGACCTTCATCGAGTGACGTCAGGCACCGGCCTCGCGCTTCATCCGCGCGAGCGTGTCGAGCATCGTTTGCTCGTGCTCGGGTCGCTATGTCTACGAGGGTGCGAAGCTTCGAGTTGGGAGCGAACACCCCGCGTAACCGGGTGAGGTTGAACCTGGGCGGGGGTACCAGGGCGGGGGCGGTCCCAGGTGATCACGTAGTTGTAGCGCTTCGACATACGGCCTGGACCGTTCGAACGTGAGTTTCTGGTACTGCGCGCCCGAGATCACCGCCGCCGCGACCAGGAGGGCGCTCCCCAGCGGCAACAGCTTCGCGTCGATCCGCTCCGCGGCCCGCGTGACGCCGATCGCCGCGAGGGCGCACAGCACCGGAATCACCGGAAGCAGGAACCGCAACTCCTTGTGCGGCGTCGCCGAGTGCAACGCGATGAACGCGATGGAAGGGGTCAGGCGCACTCGAGCGGACGAAGGAGAGCTGTGGCGGGGTGTCAGAAGGAAGCTGAAGGTGGTTGAGGATGCGGCGGACGGTGGGGTGAGAGAGCGCGAAGGTCTACTCAGGAGCCCCAGGCGATCGACCACGTGCCGTCGTTCTCGGGATGGATCCCCTCGAAGTAGACGTGGTGGACGTCGATTCCCCCTAGCCAGTTGCTCCTCGAGCGCGACTGGCGCTCGGTCTCCTCGACGGCCTTCACCAGCTCTCTAACGGTGAAGTGCTTGCCGTTCGGCGCCCGGTGTTCGACAGGATCTCCAGCCTCCCCTCGCAGGCGGATGAGTGGTTCCCGCAACACGGAGTCCTTCCGCCGCTAGACTCGCCGCCATGCGCGACGCACCCGCCGGTTCCCCACCTCCTCCGTCCGGGTCCACGATCGACGAGACCGTCCTCGCGCGGGTCGCCCAGCTCCGCGAAGTCCCTCACCGGCAACCTCGAAACCGCTTCACGACGCCCGCTCTCCCCCAATCCGAACCCATATCCACGGCCCGACTCAGCCCTCCAACCCCCAGTCCAGCGGTTGTTCGCCCTATCGACGGTCCTCGAACGGGCTCGGGAGCAGTTCCCGGTTGAGTTCCTCGGCACCCTGGACGCGCTGCACCTCTCGTCGGCGCTTCACTACGTCAGCCACGTCGCCCCGCTCGTCATCCTCAGCACCAATCGCCGCCTTCGTGAGAACGCCAGGGCGCTGGGGCTGCGTGTGTTCCCGCCAGAGGATTAGCCGTCGAGCTGACGCGCTGGCGTGGGGGCGCATGGAACCGCTGGATCTCGTCGGGCCCCTCCGCCTGCTCACGCTGCACGCGTGGCGATAGAAGAAGTAGATGTGGCCGGACTCCTGGACCTCGGCCATGCCGCGCCTCCACGTCGGGATCCCTGAATCTGTGCGTGCACCGGCAACATGGGGAGCCGGGGCCCCTCGCGCGCTTTCCAGGCGAGCTCGCGCGCGATCACAATCTCCATGTTCAAGGAGATGGTCCGAACCCTCGAAGGCGCGCTCGAGCTCATCCGCACATACGGGCTGATCACCGAGGTCCCTGCCACCGGAGTCCGGTCGCTCGCAGAGGCCGTGATCCGCGGACCGGTTGAGGGGAGCGTGTGGCGGCATTCGAAAGGTAATCTCGTCTACCGCCTCGGTCGATACCTGCGGGCATCGCCCGAGGTGCTTGCAGTGAGGTTGTGGGAGGGGAAGATGACCTTCGTCGATCGCCGGCTCTGGCCGGAGGTGTACCGCGTCGCGATGGAGCCGACGCGGCGACGGGCGGCGCTGCAGGGCTTGTCGCGCAGCGCGCGCCAGCTCCTCGAGCGCGTGGAGCGCGAGGGCGAGGTCAGTCTCCCGCACGACGAGTGCACGAAGGAGCGCGAGACGCTGGAGTCGCGACTGCTGGTGCAGTCGTCGGATGTCCCGGCCGACGGGAAGTACTGGTCGCGCCTTCAGTCGTGGCGCCGATGGGCTTCCGTCGGGGTTCGACAGATCGCGCAGTCCATTTCGTACGCGGAGGCGCTCAACGCACTCGCGTCGCCTGCTGGAGAGACACCGCCGGGACCGTGGTTGACGGCTCCCTGAGTCCGTCGTGCGCCCGAGGTGCAGTACGAGGCAGGCATGAGCATGATCGACACGCGCGCGTTCTCGTCGAAGACATATGAGCCGCCCTCGCCAACGTTTCACCGACTTCGCACGGAGTCGCTTCCCTCCGGCGCGGCGACATCGGCGAGGACGGGAGGCTTCAATCCCGACTCGTGCAGCTCGTGGGAGGTGCGCGGCCGACGCCCTTTTTCTCGCGAGGGATCAAGGTCGTGCTGTGAAGCGGACACGGTCTGGTTCCTGGCGGCTGGCTTGAGCCGAGGTGCGGGGCCGTCGGTCGGCTGATCGGGAGAAGTGGTCCCGCTGATGGAGATGGTCGCAAGCTGCCCGCTCGCTGGGGAACTCACGCCCGCGGAGCGGAAACTCGAATCAAGCCTGAGGCCTGGTCGGCTTGATGAAGAAAATCCAGGCAGATTTGTCGGCGCTGGTGTACGGGCAATCCGTGACTGATGCATGCATCGGCCGGGAAGATACCGTGACGGCGATACAGGAAGCGGCTACGGCGCTACGGGCAATCTGAACTACAAAAAACCCGCTTAACGGCGGCGACTTTCTCTCAAACAAGCGAGGCGACTGCTGCGTGGATTGTTGCGCGGCGGCCCGAAGGTGCATTTGTGTTTTTCGATTAGGGTGTGCCAATTAGGGCGCCCAATTAAGCGTTAGGCCCTTTTCGGAAGCTCTCTACGTCCAAGGAAAATCATGTCTAAAGCAGCGAGAAGCGCCAAAGTGTTCGCGGTTTATTTGTTCTTCGTAGGCGCAATGTTTGTCATGGCTCCAAACGCTTTGCTATCCATGTTCCAGATTCCGCAGACTACGGAAGTCTGGATCCATGTTGTTGGCGTACTCGCGTTCATGATCGGTATCTACTCATGGGTCGCGGCCAAGCACGAAGACAAGTCATTCCTGGTGGCCTCTGTCTACACGCGATTCATAGTCTTCTTTGCGTTTGGAACATTCGTTGCCATTGGTCTTGGAAGCCCTGTTCTTGTCTTGTTCGGGGCTATTGACCTTCTTGGTGGAACTTGGACTCACTTCGCGCTGAAAGCCGATGCTCGCGGTGCCTAACCCTTTATCTGCTTCGGTGAGCCGGGGCCCTTCGCGGACATGGTCTTCGTTGGTGATGACGATTCACGCCGCGCCACCGAGCTCACGCAGGTGGGCCATTTCGTGATCCGACAGCTCGAGCGGGTCGATCAGCACGTTCCCGGACGGGCGCACCCAGAGGGTCGAGTTGAAGTCGAGGTTCCGCGACGCGTCGAAGCGCGACCAGCCGAATAGGTCGGCTCGATGCAGGGCTTTCATGGCCCGAACCCTACCGCGCCGGGCGCAGGGAGCCTGGTGACAAGCTCTGGCGTTCGCCGGAACCTCGAGCTGGCTACTTTCGATGGCGGTGGAGACGATGATCCCCGAGGCCAGCGCGAACACGACCCTCTTCAGCGGAACGCTTGCGGTTCTTTGCTTCGCTCTGATCGCCGCGGTGGCGGCCTTCGTCTGAGGATCGGGCTCCCTATCTGCACAAGTCGATTCCCGGCTCGGAGCTCGTCTCGTTCGACTCGTTGATGGCGAGCCTGGGAAGCATCGGGTGGCAGCTCGGCCTCGGATACCTGGCGCAGGAGCGATCCGTCCCGGTGGGCTTCATGGTGGGAGGCGCCGCGATTCTGCTCGCGCTTCCGATCTTCGGCCGGCTCAGGTCGCTCTCCGAACCGGCCGACCGAATCAACGGTCGGGATCCGCGTTCAGCTCGAACATGCCGCCTGCGTCATCGGCAACTATCTCGGTGAGCAGGAGGCGGGCTGTCTCGACGATCACCGGTGCGGGAGGTGAGACCATGGCAGGAGGAGGTCCGCCCCGTCGTGAGCAATGCAACCCCTGCGAGCGGGACTCCAGCGCTACCGCGGGAGCGCGTACTCCAGCTCGTAGTGGTGCTGTCGCTCCACGATCTGGATGTTCATCCGGCCCGAGATGCCGGCGAGCTCGCCGGTCCCCGAGTCCGGAACGATCGTGATGGTCAACGACTGCTCTCCGCGGTTCATCAGCCCGGTGTGGACCACCACGAACGACCCGCTGCGTCCCTCCAGCGTTCCCACGATGCGCTCGACCGCCACATAGCCTGCGGAGTTCTCCACCGGAGTCCGCGCGGCCAGCATCTGGACCACGCTCGTCGCCTGAAGCGGTCCGGAGAGGCGCTTATCGAAGCAAGCGCGTCCCAGGCTCACGCCGTCGACGGTGTCGTAGGGCGGCTCGGACTTCATCGAGATCTCGAATGTTCCCTTCACGTTCATGGACGGAGAAATAGCCGTATTCCAGGACCTCGTCGTGGACGAACGCGACGAGCCACTCACAGTGCGTGAAGGGCCCTGACCTGCAACTCGCCTGCTGGAAGCCCGGCAGGAAACCTGCTCGCGCTGGTTCGCGAACACGGAAGGTAGGGCTCGCTGCCCGCCCCCATTGAGAAGGTGCAGGCAGGAGGATGGTTGCGTTTGGGGATGGAGGGGACCACATCCGAAGCGTGCCCTTCGAACCGACCCCGCCGGATGTCACCCGCGACCAGGAGCGCCGGCGCAAGCTGATGCTGCGCTACCAGGCTCAGCTGCTGGAGCTTGGATCGCACGAAGAGGTGGATCTCCATCGTTTCCTGCACCGGTTTCTCAAGGCCGATGCGACCATGCTCGCGGTCGAGCGGGTGAGCTATTGGGAGTTCGAGCGGGTGCCCCGGGCCATCCGCTGCAGTGTGCTCTACACTCTCGGCACCGACCGCTTCGATGGAGGCCTGCGCCTCACCGAGGAGGACGCACCCAACTATTTCCGCGCCATGGAGCGAGAGCTGATCATCGTGGCGAATGACGCCAGGCACGACGAGCGAACGCGCGATCTCCTTTCGAACTACTTAGAACCGACGGGGATAACGTCGATGCTGGACGTTCCGGTCTGGGTGCGTGGCCGGCTCGGCGGGGTGGTTTGTCACGAGCACGTGGGCCCCAGACGCGAGTGGCAGCCGGAAGAGCAGGCCTTCGCATTGTCCATCGGGCAATTGGTCAGCATAGCGCTGGAGGCGGATGAGCGGCGCAGGTCCGAGCGCGCTCTGCGCGACAGCGAGAAGCGCTACGAGCAGGCCGAGGAGGGTATCAAGCTGCGTGACGACATGTTCTCCGTCGCCTCGCACGAGCTTCGGATGCCGCTGACGGCGCTTCGTCTGCACCTGGATGGGCTCGTGCGTATCCTCGAGCGGCCCAACGTGGAGGGCACCTCGGAGGAGCTCCTCCGCAAGATCAACTCGGCGACGCGGCAGACCGCCCGGCTGACGCGCCTCATCAACAACCTGCTCGAGGTCTCGCGCATCTCCAGGGGTCGGCCGGAGCTGCAGTTCGAGGAGCTCGACCTGGCCCAGCTGGTCCGGGAACTCGCCGAGCCCTTCCGCGACGAGGCGTCGGTCTCGGGCTCCCAGTTGCTCGTCCGCGCGGATGAGCCTGTGGTGGGGCAGTGGGACCCGCTGGAGCTCGAGCAGGTCGTGACGAATCTGGTCTCCAACGCCATCAGGTTCGGGAACGGGCGCCCGATCGAGGTGGAGGTCGTGAGCGAGGGCGAGAACGCCCGGCTCGTGGTGAGGGACCACGGGATCGGCATCCCGGAGGCGGACTTGCCGGGCCTCTTTGGCCACTTCGAGCACGCTGCGGCCGTGCGCCACTATGGAGGGCTCGGTCTGGGGCTGTATGTCACACGCCGGGTCGTCGAGGGCCACCAGGGGACAATCGCGGTGGAAAGCCAACCTGGGCAGGGCTCAACGTTCACCATCGTCCTCCCCAGGCACCCACCCGCAGCCAGGCTCCATTGATCCCCCAATCACGTCGTGCATGCCGAGTGCGCCGCCTGTGAGCCTCGAAGGCCGCGACGCCGACTCCTCGCGCTGTTTCTTCACAACGAATCGGCGAGCTCCCGGAGGCGCGCATGGCCGTCGCGGAACACGGGCCATCCGTCCCCCACCAGCACCGCGTCGATGTTCGGAAACGCCAGCAGTCGGCGCACCGACTGCGCCGCCTGCGCCGGGTTCGACAGTTTCGCAGGGGGCAGGAGATTGAGCCGGCCGCCGCGCTGGGCGCGGATGAGATCTCCGGTGACGAGCGTCGTGTCTTCGAGGAGCAGCGCGAGCTCCCCGAGCGTTTTCGAGCCATGCATCTCGAGCACCCGAAGACCGGGCACGACCTCGTCGCCTTCGCCCACCCACCGATCGCACGCGACCGGCATCCGCTCGCGCTCCGCGGCGGGTCCGACCAGCTTCGCGCCCAGTGCTTCGGCGAGCCGGGGCCCTTCGCGGACATGGTCTCCGTTGGTGATGACGATCCACGCCGCGCCACCGAGCTCACGCAGGTGGGCCATGTCGTGATCCGACAGCTCGAGCGGATCGATCAGCACGTTACCGGACGGGCGCACCCAGAGGATCGAGTTGAAGTCGAGGTTCCTCGACGCGTCGAAGCGCGACCAGCCGAATAGGTCGGCGCGATGCAGGGCTTTCATGGCGCGAACCCTACCGCGCACGCCGCGTTTCACGAGTTTCACGTTTCGCGTCTTCGTGGGGCTCCTACCAGGACTCGCCGAAGGGACGGGCCTCGGCCTCGAAAGTCCAGGCAGACTTGTCCTGTCGGACGAGCGACGACGCGAGGTCGGCCACGCCAGTAGGCTTGACGAAGAAGTCGTCCGGCTTGTCCTTCATCCACTCGCGCGTCCTGGGAAGATCGACCACGCCATCGACGATGATCAGGGCGACGTGGATGCCGGAGGGCCCGAGCTGCCGCGCGAGTGCCTCGCACAGGCTCCGCTGGGCGGCCTTGGCGGGGGCGAATGCCGTCGTCCGTGGGACGCCCCTGCGCGACGCGGTGGCGCCGATCACGACGATGGCGCCGGACTTCGCGGCCTTCATGGCCGGAACGACCTCCTTCGCGACGAGGAAGAGCCCCAGCGCGTTGACGCGCCAGCCCTTCTCGAAGTCGTCGGCCGTCACCTCGTCGAGCGACCCGAACACACCCGAGCCGGCGTTGAACGCCACGACGTTCACCTCGCCCAGCTCGCTTCGGATGGCGGCGAACGTGCGCGCGACTGACTCCGCGTCGCCCACGTCGCACACGAAGGCCCGCGCGTCCGGCAGCTCGCTCGCAAGCGCAGACGTCATCTTCGTCGAGCGGGCGAGGAGGGCCACTGCATAGCCGTCCTCGGAGAATCGGCGCGCGAGCGCCGCTCCGTTTCCGGGCCCGACTCCGACCACCACGCAGACCTTCTTATTTCCGGTCATCGCTCGTCTCCCCGTGCGCGCACGCGGCGCTCGTCCGGTGCTCAGGGTACCGGCATCCTGGACCAGTCGACGGCCGTCCCGTTCTCCACGAAGGCACGCAGCGTCGAGATCATCTGGTCGATTCCGCCCTCGCTCATGTCGCGCCCCTGCTGCGTTTCGTGATTGCTCTCCTCGATGCGCATCCGGGTGCCGCCCTCGAACGCCTCGAAGGTGTAGGTGTTCACGACGTTGGACTCGAAGACCGCATTGACGGTGATCGACTTCTCCCAGGTCCATACGAGGCGATTCGGGCGCTGCGCCTCGAGGATCCGGCCCTCCGCTGCCATGCCGCCCGGCCACGTGTAGCGCCAGGCTCCGTCGGCGGTGGGATCGATCGTGGCCTCATGGGCGAACCACTTCTCCAGCTCTGACTTCACCGTGTAGGCGTCGAAGACCTTCTCCGGCGACGCGTTCAGGGTGAGTTCCTTGATGATCGGCGGGACCTTGCTCATTTCGATCCTCCCTCGTTGATCTTCGGCCCGCGGCGCCCCCTGCACAGTCCCCCGCCCCCGCTCAGTCCGCACCGCCGGCGCGGATCATCGCCTCCAGGAGGGGGGACGGGCTTTCTCGATCGGGGCAAGGGACGACGCCTCCATTCTGTTCAGCGGAGAAGATTGAATTCACTGATAGTGAATTTTTCTTCCTTTCATGATCCCGGTGTGCTCGCTTGTTTGCACTCCATGCATCCCCCCCGACTCCCGTCGACCCCCGTCCCGCGGCTCCTCCCTTCAGTCCTCCTCGCGCTGACGGTGCTCGGCGCCGCGTGTGACGAAGCCAGGCCGCCCCTCGCCGCGCCCGTGTCCATTGCTCCCGTGAAGGGGTCGACCCGCGGCGGAGATCGGGTGGCGATCCTCGGAGAGGGCTTCCTGGAGGGGACGGTGGTGCTCTTCGACGGCGTCGCCGCCAGCGACGTCCGCACCCTTCGCGGGGTGATGACGGTCGTCACGCCCCCGCACGTGGAGGGCGAGGTCCGCATCACCCTGCATGATCCCGTCGGCCGGACCGTGGAGGTCCCGACCCCATACCGCTACCTGCAGGTCGCGGACACCTCCGGCCGCCCCATGGTGGTGGGGGCCACGTCCACCGGAAACACCGGGGTGCGCATCGTCTTCAGCGAGCCGGTGCGTCCGGGCGCGGAGAACCCGGGCAACTACCTGATGGCCCAGCCCAACGTGAACAGCGAGGCCGCCGCCCTCCTGGTCCTCGATGGCACCCTCTCCGAGGACGGGATCACCGTGGAGCTGGTGACCGCGTCGCAGAACGAGGTCGGCTACGAGGTGACGGTGAGCAACGTCCGCGATCTGGACGGCAACCCGCTCGCGCCCCCCGAGCTGCTGCGTGATCCGACCCGGGCCAACTTCGCCGGGACTGCGCCCGACGCCCAGGGCTCCCTCATCGACACCGACGATGACGGCCTGCCCGATCACGTCGAGCAGAACGGCTGGGTGGTGACCATCCGCCTGTCGAACGGCGATTTGAAGCAGACCATCCAGACCAGCGACATCTACCTCGCGGACACCGATGGCGATGGCCTCAACGATGCCCAGGAGCTCTCCGCGGGCAGCAACCCGCGCCTGCGCGACTCGGACGGCGACACCATCGAGGACGCCGTCGAGCGGGAGGCGTGGCACAGCAGCCCCACCCACCAGGACAGCGACGGCGATGGACTCGGGGACGCCTCCGAGCTGCGGTTCGGGACCTCTCCGATCATCGACGACACCGACGGCGATGGCATGGCCGATCGCGACGAGCTCTTCCTCTTCAACCGCAACGCGCTCCTCGCGGATCTCCCGATGCCCCAGATCATCGTCGGCGAGTACTCGCTCGCCGTGAACGTGACGTCGACCTTCACCGATGAGACCGGAACGACCCACGCGGTGCAGTCCTCCAAATCCTCGTCCGTGTCACAGGCCCAGGCGAGCTCCACCGGCAGGAGCGACACCCGGAGCACGGAGTTCACGAACCAGACCTCCCAGTCCGTCGGAGTGGAGGTCTCCTACGGTGTAAAGGACGGCTTCGGAGGGAAGGCCTCGATCTCCGCGGGCTTCGAACAGACGAGTGCCCGCGGCTTCACCTCCACCGTGGACTCCCAGACGTCCCGCGAGTCCCAGCAGTCCTCCGAGCGCAGCAGCTCCGAGGCGCTCGAGGCGAGCGAGGCGCGCTCGGTCTCCACCAGCATCGACGCGGCGCAGATCCAGGCGACGGTGAACGTCGCGAACAGCGGCGCGGTGCCCTTCACCCTCACGAACCTCGAGCTCTCGGTGATGCGCCAGGACCGGAGCGTGGGAGGCATCTTCCGTCCGGTCGCCACGCTGAAGCCTGCGGGCGGTGACGTGCTCTCCATCAACATGGGGCCCTTCGACTCCGAGCGCGGCCCCATCATCTTCGAGAACACCACCATCTTCCCCAACGTGGTCGACGAGCTCATCCGTGAGCCTGCGGGCCTCGTCTTCAAGGTGGCCAACTTCGACGTGCTCGATGCGAACGGAGGCAACTTCGCCTTCTCCTCGGCCACCATCAACAGCCGCACTGCGGGGCTCACCTTCGACTTCGGCGATGGTCGGGTGGAGTCCTTCCGGATCGCCACGCACGCCGAGTTCGGCCCCGACGGCCTGCCCCAGGGCATCACGATCGAGCGGGCCCTCGATGTGATCGGAGTGTCCCTCGTGAAGAACGACACCCCGCTGCCGGACCCTGCTCCACAGGGGAGCCGCAGGTCGGTGGGGACCCTGGTGGACACGAACGGCGTCGAGCGCCTCGTCCGCGTCCGGGGCGTCCAGAACGATCTTCGCGGGACGGCCAATCCGGAGAAGCGCTTCTGGACCCTGCGCACGAACAATGAAGACATCACTGGGGACTCGGACTTCAGCTCGCTGCGCCTGCGCGCCGGGCACGAGTACCTGCTCCTCTACACCCGCGACGTGGATCAGGATGGATTGCACGAGCTCGAGGAGCAGCTCTACGGCTCGATCGACTCGGCGGTCGACACCGACGGTGACGGGCTCAACGACTTCGAGGAGGTCCGAACGGGCTGGACGGTCTCCGTCACCCCCGGCAGCCCCCGTCGCGTATTCTCGAGCCCCGCGCGTCCGGACTCCGATCTCGATGGCCTGAGCGACTCCCGGGAGCGTGCCTTCGGGACGAATCCCAACGCCTCGGACTCCGACGGAGATGGCCTCAGCGACAGGTCCGAGCTCTTCGACACCTTCCAGGTCCCACTCACGGACGGCGACGGGGACGAGTTCAACGATCCGGTCCTCGTGTTCTCTCCCTTCGTCGATGCCGCGATCTTCGCGGGCACGAACGGTCAGGTCGCCCTGCAGGCCGCGGGCGACGACGTGCAACTCGTTCCGGTGGGCACGGCAGTCCTCGCTGGACTGCCCGTCATCGGACCGGGCCCGAATGGCGTGATCGACACCGTGGCGGCCGGAGCGGGGATCGAGATCGTCCGCGCGGTGGCCACGATCGCGCCGGGCGCCAATGAGAGGTGCGAACTCCTCGCGGTGCCTCCCGACGTTCAGGTAACGCCCGTCGGACAGACGCCGGCGGAGGGAGCAGTCTGCATCAGACCCGGTGCATCGGACTTCGAGTTGAAGACTACGGCGGTCGTCGGCACGGACGACTACGTCCGCGTCGCGCACGCGCGGCAGTTCTCGCTCGACCCCACGCGGGCCGACACGGACTTCGACGGCATCCCCGACGGGCGCGAACTGCGGGTGGGCATCAATCCCAACTCGCGTGACTCCGGGCGGGTGACCGACACCGATCAGGACGGCCTCACCGACGACGAGGAGGACGCCGGCTGGATGGTCTGTCCGAACGGCGGTGCCTGCACGCGGAAGTACTCGAACAAGAACCTGGCGGACACCGATCGGGACGGGATGCCGGACGTCTTCGAGTTCGTGATCGGGTCGAATCCGAGCAACCGGGACACCGACGGCGATGGCCTGCAGGATGGAGAGGAGTTCGAGGTCCAGAACTCGTACCAGCACTACGCCCCCAACGCCCTCGCGACCGGAGTGCGCCGCTGCACGGATGCTTTCGCGTGCCAGCTCCCTTCCATGACGCCCTCCCGGACGAACGTGCTGAGGAGCGACACGGATGGCGATGGTCTCGGCGACTACGAGGAGGTCAAGACCACGTGGACGGTGGCGCTCGCCGTCTCGAGGACCGTCAGCTCCGATCCGAACCTCGCGGACGCGGATGGAGACCAGCTGAATGATCAGGGCGAGAAGGCAGCCGGGACCGATCCTGGCGCCAACGACACCGATGCCGACGGGAGCAACGACGGGGTCGAGGTCGCGCAGGGTGGGGGCCGTGCCCCCCTGGTCCCGGATCAGCGCATCAGGTTGATCGGCCACGCAGCCAGGGTCATTGGCGACTGCGACACCGGGAACGGTGGTGGCAACTTCGAGGATTCAGCTCCCCTCTACCTGGATTTCCCTGCGGGCGGGTCGCTCGAGATCCAGAACTTCCGGGCATGCAACGGAACGGACGAAGGAGCGAACTGCTGGGGACCCGAGAACGAGGCCCCCTTCATCCTGAAGGAGGGAGAGACCTTCCACATCAGGTTCTCGTCGTTCCAGGAAGAGGACGACAGTGGTGACCCGGTGCTGCTCGGAGTCGACAGGGACTTCAGCTACAAGCTGACCAATCGATCGGAGTCGATCGTTGCCACGGACGGCACCAATGGCTGCCGCATCGAGCTGACCTTCGCCATCAACACCGACGACTAGCCCTTGGCGATGCGATCGAGACTCGGGGCGACATGCCTCCTCGCCCTGATCATCCTCGGATGTAACGGGAACACAGACCCGTCTGGACTCGAAGGGCACCCGTCCGACGCCGGGTGCGGGGGCCCCGATGCCGGGCTCCCCGACGGAGAGCTCGCGATCCTCCTGGCCGGGCGGGACACGGACAACGACGGGCGCAGCGATCTCGAGGAACTGCAGTCGGGAGGCGACCCGGAGGACCCCACGGATGGCCCGGACATCGACGGTGACGGGGTTCCGAACTCCGTGGACGACGACATCGATGGCGACGGCCTGCTGAACGCGTACGACTGGGACATCGACGGGGACGGGATCCTCAACCCGTTCGATCTGGATCGGGACGCGGATGGCGTCCCGAATGCGATCGACCACGACGACGACGGCGACGGGGTGCCCGACGAGCGCGATGACGACGATGGGGACGGCGACGCGCCGGACCCGCACCCGTGTGCCATCGCCGAAGGTGAGACCAAGGTCCTTCCGCTCGAGTGCTTTCCGTGCGCGGATCAGGCGCCGCGTCCCCAGCCGGCGGTCTGCTTCCCTTGCTACTACGCCAAGGAAGGAGAGGACTGCGGGGCCGACACCGACGGTGACGGAAAGCCCAACGATCAGGATTCGGACATCGACGGCGATGGTGTCGCCAACAGCAGCGATCCCGATATCGACGGCGACGGCATCGATAACGGGGAGGACTCCGACGTCGATGACGACGGCGAGCTGAACGGGGATGACCCCGACGTCGACGGTGACGGCCTCCCCAACGCACAGGACCCGGACGTCGACGGTGACGGCCTCCCCAACGCACAGGACCCGGATGTCGACGGTGATGGCGTGCCCAACGACTCGGACTCCGACATCGATGCGGACGGTGTGGAGAATGATCGGGACCACGATGACGATGGGGACGGGAGTGCGGACGTGGACGATTCGGATGACGACGGCGATGGAATCCCCGACGTCGACGAGGCAGGGGTGACGCCGTGAACTGCGCTTCGACGCGGCGATCCCGCACGACGCTGGCCGCCGCCTTGATCGTGTCCCTTCCGGGGGGCGTGGCCCTCGCGGCAGACCCGCCGCTGGAGGCGGGCGTGTACGGCGGCGGGACGCTGCTGATGGGCGACACGGGCCTCGGCAATCCGTACTTCGCGGATCAGCAGCCGCGCTCCTCCTTCACCCTGGGCCTGCGGGGAGGATGGCTCTTCCGTCCGGACCTCTCCGCGGAGGCGGAGCTCGACTACACCCCGACCTCCACCGCCGGAGCGCTGACGGTCGGACGTCCGGGGATCGGGGCGACGCTCTTGAATGCACGCGCTTCCGCCCGCTACGCGCCGTTCGAGTTCGGTGCGTTCCATCCCTTCGTCGTGGGCGGCGCGACCCTGGCGGGCTACTTCGCCCAGGCGCCGGAGCACTATGGGCTCGCCACCCCGGACCTGGACGTCGGGCTCCACTGGGGGCTCGGCGTCGAATACGGCTTCGCTGAGGGTGCGTGGGCGTTGCGGTTGGATCTGCGCCAGTCGGTGTTCCCGGTCCAGGACCGCACCTATCTGACCCACGGCTTGATGGTGGGAATCGTCTCCGATCTGCTGGGAGGAACCCGCCAGCTCCGCCGTGAGGCCGGGGCCCCGGTCGTTTCGGAGCCGGAGGTCGTGGCCGTGGCCGTGGCTCCGTCCTCGCCCGTCGAGGAGGCGCCTCCACCGCCAGTGGCAGCGCCGATCCCCGAGCCCCTCCTCGTGGAGACCATCGGCTTCGAGCTGGACAGCGCAGGACTGCGGCCCTCCGAAGTCCCGGCGCTCGAGCGCGCCGTCGCAATCCTGGCGGAGACCCCCGGGGCGCGCCTCGAGGTCTCCGGCCATACCGACCTCAGCGGCGAGGAGCAGCTCAACACCCTCCTCTCGAGGACGCGCGCCGACGCAGTGAAGTGGTTCCTGGTCGACCGCGGCGCCGCTGCGGAGCGGATCATCACCGTGGGCCACGGTCCGGAGCGTCCGGTCGCACCCAACGACGATCCAGGCGGACGCGCGCGGAATCGCCGGGTCGAGCTGCGTCTCCTGTTCCACGCGGACGCGAGCGGGAAGTAGGCACGCGGGGGAAGGCGCTCGAAACGGAGCGCCTCCCCGGGACCACCCCTCCCCCGGCCCGACCCCAAATCTACCGGCCCGATACAGGCCTCCGCGTCACAGCCCCCGCGGTTGTTCGCCTTTTCGTCCGCTCGCCCTCTGGTCTGGCCCGTTTTCCTTTCGTTCTCCACACGGCGTCAGGGGAAACTCGGCGTCGGAGAGCCCCGGTTCCAATCTGAAGATTTCATGGAGGGGCACTCCATCGAGCATCGCAGGTTTCAGCCGCGAGCCCGCAGCGGCCTGGAGTTGCTCCCAGCTCACATGCAGCTCTTCGTCGTCGGTACGCGTGACCCGCACGCGATCCGTCTGTCGCACGAGCACCGGTTCTTCCTCCGAGAGGGAAATCCGGAGCCCTTTCCTGCCGTGCCACAAACCTTTGAACTCGGGGAGATTGTCGGGTTGCTCGGAGCGCTGGATGCGAAGTCGACCCGCGGAATAGTCCAAAGCACTCTCCACACAGATGCGTGCGAAGCCGATAAACGCGTCGAACTCAGGCGCTGAGCGGATCGCGTCGGTGGGTTTCCACGGACGCCATGCCCCTCGGTTGTAGACGAGGGGCTCCTCCGAGAGAGGGCGAAACTTTCTTGTCGGGTGCGAGTCCGCGTCCCCCGCGAGACTCGCCGCGAACAGAACTGCGTCCGGCTTTGACGCCAGTGCGAGAACGACTCGGTCGGCAGTTGGGACGAAGGCGATCAGCTTCTTCGCCGGTACCGGCAGCGCATCAGGGTTCAGCAGAGCTCCCGCTGCCGTACCGTCCTTCGTCTCGATGTTCCAGACACCCGGGGTGATCTCTTCATTCGAAACCGGCACCTTCTCCGCCTGCACGATTGCAGCAACGGACGGATCCATGTCGGTGCAGAGCCGGCCTTCCGCGTGTCCCTCCGCAAATACGACGGGCAACCCACGAACGACCAACACAGAGGGCACCGGCAGCGCAGCGGGGATCTCCCCCCGCACCCGGACCTGCTCGAGCCGTCCGAGAGCAGGATGGAGCGGTTGCACCAACCCGACGAGCCGGACCGAACTGTTCGCGCACTCGTTCGTGAGTCGCTGTTTCCACGCCTTCTCGAAGGCTTCACCGATCGCGGCGCTCAGTTGGCGGCTGCGCTCCTCCTCGGGGAGCGCATCGAGGCCCCGGGTTGTCCGTGCGAGCTCACGCAATGCGTCACCCGCCACCCCTTCCCGTTGCGAGGACTGCATGTCCATTGCCAGTGCGAGCACCTCGGCCTGTTCTCGAGCGGCGCGAGCGCGAGTCTCACCGATGTGCTTCACCAGGAACCAGGACATCACCGCGACTGCCGAGATGATGAGGGACACGTTTCCACGCATTCGCGGGCGCCTAACAGATCAGCGTGGACGGGTAAAGCTGACGGGATTTGTCGCGGTGGCGCTGGCGTTGGGACGTGCGCGGGCGTCCGGATGGAGTTCTGAGCCGAGGCGGGACAGGGACGACCACGACGCGGCCGCTGAGCCAGCTCACATGGGATTCGCGAGCAGCGGCACGTGCCTCCCTGTGGACGCCTCCTCCTTGTTGCGCATGTCCTGGTCGCCTCCCAGCTTGAGGCGAGCCAGGCAGGTGATGGCAGGAGGGGGCCACATTGGGACCGGAACATCCGCGCACAGCAGCCGAGAGCTCACCCCCTCCTGGGCACCTAACCCTCCGACGAAGGGGCAAGCGCCGGACAGCGCATCCTGCACCCAAAAGCTTCGGGCCCACGCCCGCCTTGAAACGGGGCACTCCCACTGCCACCACGAGCCAGGCGCTGAACATCATCCTTCCCATCAGGCACGGGAGAGAAAACGCTTTGGAGCAGCTGCTGCGCGAGATCGGCGGAGACGTCTCCAGCAACCGTCACATCCGCTTCCAGGCGCTCACACGGGTGCACTTCCTGCGCTGGGTCATCCTGCCGGCCATGGAGGAGCGGGGCCAGTCGCACACCGCGCTGCTGGCCTTCGAGAGCAACTTCGACGGCACGCTGGAGGACCACCTCGCAGAGCTCATTGCGGTGGGTGGGCAGGCGCTTCAGGACATCTACGTGAACTGCCAGGGCTACCCCGCCGTGGCCGCGAAAGGCGGGCACGAGCCGGAGGCGCTCCGGGCCTTCCTGCTCCGCCATCAGCTCCCCACCGCCGCCTTCTACCGTGCATATCCGCACCTCTCCGTCGCGAGAATCCGGAGAAACACTCGGGTGTGGAAGGCCGTCCAGGCATTCCTGGACGACCCGGCGCACAGGGAGCGATTGCGTCGACTCCCACCGGAGCAGATCGTTGCCGCGATCCAACAGCACGTCTCTGCACTGCCAGGGGTTGCGCTGGACGAGGAGCAGACATCTTCCATGTCCGTGGTGGACCGCGCCACCCGGCTGCTCATGGAGTCGCGCCCCGTGCAGGTAGCACTCGTCGTGGTCGCGGGCCCGGTTCTCGTGCCCCTCCTCATCCCGCCCGCGCTCTACCTGCGCTGGAAGGAGAGCCGGGACGCTGTGGACCCGAAGCGGTCAGACACGGCGGCAGAGGACGTGGTGGACCAGGAGGACTGGCGGCTGCAGAACCAGCTCACCCACGTCGTCGAGGTGAAGCCTGGGCTCTTCCGCAGGATCACCCTGAACGCGGTGCTGGGGGCGATCAACTTCCTGGCGCGGCACTACTACGACCGTGGCGCCCTGGGGGGCATCACCTCCATCCACTTCGCGCGGTGGGTGCTCATCGACCACGGCCGGCGGCTTCTCTTTCTCAGCAACTACGACGGCAGCTGGGAGCGCTACCTCGGGGATTTCATCGACCGGGCCAGCGCGGGGCTGACCAGCGTGTGGAGCAACACCGCCGGCTTCCCGCGCACGCTCTTCCTTCTGTTCCGCGGCGCGACCGACGAGCAGCGATTCAAGCAGTGGGCGCGGGACCACCAGGTCTTCACGCAGGTCTGGTACAGCGCGCACACCGAGGAGAGCGTCGGCAACATCCTCGAGAACGCAGAACTGGTGACGAAGCTGAAGGCCCGGCTGTCATCGCAGGAGGCGCAGCAATGGCTTCTGAGTCTGTAGAGTCCGAGCGGGTCACCGCCCACCTCCGGGTGCCGGAGCCGGGAGAGCCGCTCCAGTTCGACGACATCCAGGGCCTCGCCTTCTTCGGGTACGGCCACCTGAAGGCAGCGCGCTACGTCTTCCTCCGCGTGGAGATGGGAGGGCAGCTCCTCGCACGGGCCTGGCTGCGCACGCTGGTGGACCAGGTGACCACCGCGAAGCTCAAGCAGCAGGAGGGGATCATCCCCGACTCCGCCCTGAACCTGGCGTTCTCCGCCCAAGGACTGGAGGCGCTCGGTGTTGGTCCTTCTGCGCTGAACACCTTCCTGCAGGAGTTCCGCGAGGGCATGGCCCACCCCAGGCGCTCGCGCATCCTCGGGGACACCGGTGAGAGCGCACCGGACAGCTGGCAGTTTGGCAGCCCTCGAGCGCCGGTTCACTTCATGCTGATTCTCTTCGCTCCCACGCAGCGGGCATTGGAGGCACTGCACGCAGCGCACCGGCAGGGCTATGCCGAGGGCGCCGGTGTGCGGGAGGTGTTCATCCAGGACACCCGCCTCCGCGCCGAGAACAAGGAGCCGTTCGGCTTCCGGGACGGCATCTCGTTCCCCTACATCGCGGGAGTGCCGACCTCGAGGCCCCGCGCCGCTCTCGGCCCTGCAACACCGGCTGGCGAGTTCATCCTCGGCTACCGCAACGCGTACGGACAGCAGGCGTTCACGCCGAGGGTTGGTCGGGACGAAGACCCCGAGGACCTCCTGCCCGGTGTGCCCGGGGAGAGTGCGTACAAGGACCTGGGGCGCAACGGCAGCTATCTGGTCGTCCGCAAGTTACGGCAGGACGTGCGCGGGTTTCGCGCGTTCCTGGAGGAACACGGTCCGAGCGGGGCCCCCGAAGACGCTCCGCGAAGGCGCGAGTGGCTGGCGGCGAAGTTGGTGGGTCGCTGGCAGAGCGGCGCCCCGCTGATGCTCCGGCCCGACCATGACGACCGCGCACTGGGCAAGGACGACGAGCGCAACAACGACTTCGGATTCGCCGGGGACCCGCGAGGCCTGCGCTGTCCGTTCAGCTCCCATATCCGTCGTGCCAATCCCCGCGATGCACTGGAAGGCGTTTCCCCTGAGGAGTCGCGCGCACTGGTGGGCACCCATCTCCTGGTGCGCAGAAGCCGTCCCTACCGGGAGAGACTGCGGGACGCAGGCGCTGTGGAGCGCGGCATCCTCTTCGTGGCGCTGAATGCGGATCTCGCGCGTCAGTTCGAGTTCATCCAGCAAACCTGGCTGAACAACCCCAAGTTCCACTCGCTGCACGACACCCGTGACCCCATTGTAGGAAACAACCACGATGCGCAGCAGGCGCAGGACCCATTGCTGGGGCGCAACAACCCGGAGGACTACTCAGCGGTCATCCCGGCCGAGCCGTTCCGGATCCGGATGACGGGCCTCCCACGCTTCGTCCATACCCGCGGAGGCGAGTACTTCTTCCTGCCCGGCATCCGCAGCCTTCGCTATCTCACTGCCATGACGACGCACTGAAGTGCGGGTCGTGATCAGCGCAGCGCGATGGTGCTCTCCCCTCCGGAGCGAGCGCGAGCACGATGCGCGCCCGGTCTGCGATGGGCCGCGTCACCTGCGCCACCACGTCTGCGCGCCCCCTCCAGGTCACCCAGACAGAGATTTCTTCGCCTCACGGGCTCTGCGCGGGTGGGGGCTCCGCGGGGCGGACGATGATCCCCTCCAGCCCGCGCTGTCCCTGCACCGATAGGATGTTGCAGGCACCGCAGGCAGTTTGCTCGCTGCTGGTGCAACTCCCGGTGCATCGGAAGGTATTGATGAAGATCGAGTCGTCGTCGACTCGCTCCCAGATGCAATTGCCCGAGCAGGCGCCAATGCAGTCACACTTGATCGACGTCGTTTCGCCGTCGTTCGCGCGCAGGATCACGCCAACGGAGGTCCCGCTCTTCTCGAGGATGTCGGTGACGACCACCCCCTCTGCGAGCTTCAACTCATTGTTCGAGGTGGCGGAGTACCACTTCGTCTCCGTTCCGGCCTGGATCGGCGTGGGCTCTGCCTCCGGGCGCGTATGCCGACAGCTACCCAGGAAGACCATCACTCCAAACAACATCACTCCTCGCAACATCGTCCCAACCTCCGGCCAATAGGGGGGCCGAAGGTGCACAAGACGATCGACGGAAGCCATGCAGCTCCGGTCTCATCGGTCCGGGGACGCACAGTCGCGCTGTGGCCGCCATCCCAGGATGGCTGCCGTGGCACGGACTTCATGGGGCAACACTCTCAAACCACCCTTTGTCCAAATATGTTCACGGCGGCTCGCTGAGAGAGGGCACCGCGCCCGAACGGGGCATCCTCGCGTACGCCATCACCAGACTCTGCTGCTCGCGCCCCCTGGGGCGCCCTGGAGGTACACCGCGTGAAGTTCCAGAGCTCCATCGATATCGCAGTGTCGCCGGAGGTGGTCTTCACCTTCCTGAGCACCCATGAGAATCACTCGCGATTCATCCGCGAGAACATCGAGAGCAAGCAGCTCTCTCCTGGCCCCATGGGGGTGGGCACCGACGTCCGCAACGTCGCGAGCTTCATGGGCATGCGCATGGTAGAGGACTTCACCATCACGGAGTTCGAGCCCAACCGGAGGCTGGCGAAGCGCTCCAGGGAGGGCAGCACCGTGGAGACCACGGACACCTTCGATCTGGAGCGCACGCCTACGGGCACGCGGGTCCACCTGACGGTGACCGGGAAACTCAAGGGGGCGCGGGGCTTGTTCTTCCGGCTCCTGGCGCCCATCCTCCAGAAGTCGTTCGACCGCACCCTGAAAGAGCTCAAGCGCATCCTCGAGGCCGAGAAGTCCGCTTAGCCGCAAGGCTTCATGCGCAAACTGGTCCGCTCTTCGAGCGCCACGTCCTGCACGAACTGGAGGCGCGCCCCGAATTCGCGCTGGAATCTGTGGGGCTCCCGCACCCATCAGCTACACCTTGGCGCGCGGTGCGCGGTGCGCGGAGTGATTCCAAATGAGAGAGCCCATCTTCGAGTCGGACGCGCCGTATGACGATCTCTCCACGGACGTGCTCCGCCAGCGTTTGCGCGGGACAAAGCCGGAGCGCGCACGTGCGGTCGGAGCGCTCGCGCGTCGTGCGGCAAAGGTGAGCGAGCTCGAACCCGAAGTGCTCGCGGCGCTCGAGGCTCCCGAGCACCGGTCGATGCGGTACATGGGCACGATCTCGATCGCGCACATTGGCGTCGCGTGCCTCTGGATCGCCGGCGGCGACGACACGCGCGCGCAGGTCCGTTCGTTGATCGAGCGCTGGCCCGAGCCGGATCGCGCGGATCTGATCCGGTTTCTCGGCACCCAGGACATCGCGATCGCGTGATCAGGAAAGGCGGGTTCGATACAGGCGTTCCAGCTCCTCGGTAGCCACGATGACGAGACGCGGCTGCTCGCCGCGGACTGCGGCTACTCGATCGCGCTCGCGGGTAACCCCGCCGCTGCGCCGTCTCGGGGCTTCGCCTGATCAACGGCGGTGGCCGCCCTGAGGTCCATGCCGCGCACATTCGCCCGGTCCAGTCGAACGGGCCGGATTCGGTGCGCAACGGACTCGCGCTTTCAAGCACTGTCCATTGGCTCTTCGATCGAGGACTGCTCGCCATCGATGACCAGTATCGGGTGATGCTCAGTTCGAGCTGCTCGCTCACCCGAGCCTCTCACCCGCAGACACCCGGCTCGTGGCGGAGCGCGGTGCGAGCGCCAGGGTGCGTATTGCCGAGGCCCGCCGTCGCTGACCTCAGCCGGTGAGCCGACCAAAGCCGACCCGTCGTCACTTCGCAGCCTGCCGCTCCTCCACGACGAAGAGCTCCTCATCCTTGAGCGCCTCCAGGCGCTCCTGCAGGGAGGGAACGCGCTACGGCAGCTCAATTCCGGCGATCGCCTCGGCGACCCGTTCGCGTGACCGGCTACGCAGCTCATGGTCGACCAGCATGTCCTGGACCATGATCTCCGTGGCGCCGGTCAACCGGACGATGCCCTCGAGCTGTGACCTCAGAGTCTGGACCGTTCCCGACAGCTGTCGCGGGATGGTGGAGCCTTCGAAACGGCTGCTCTCATCCTTTAGCGCGGGGCTGAGCGTGGCCTCCGCCTCCGCAAGGGTCGGGGTGATCGCCTCCTGCCCGCTGCTCAGCCGGTGAAAAAGCCCACGTGCCGGCCAGGTCAGACGGTGCGCGGTCTCCTCGTCGTCCGCTGCGACGATGTTCAGCGCCAGGATCGCCTCGTGCCCGGCGGGACCGAAGGGGGTGACCCGGAAGCGCTCGCGGTGTGTCTGCAGCCCAGCGGCCGCCATAGGCGGATTGATGAACCCGGAGAACGCGTACCCTAGCCCGAGCTGGCCGGCGAGCCCGGCGCTGTTGCCGGAGGACCCGAGGATCCACACCTCGGGTGTGCCCTCGACGCCGGCGGTGATGTCGATGGAGGTGAAGGGGTGGCCGGGTTCGAAGGCGTGGTGGTAGTAGGCCAGGATCTCCTGGACCTGAGAGGAGAAGTCGTCGACCGGCCGGCAGCTGCGGTCGCGTCGGAGCGCGGCGTCGACAAGCGGGCCGGTGGTCGCCCGGCCCAGACCGAGATCGATGCGTCCCGGGGTCAGGGCCTCGAGCTGCAGGAAGCGCTCTGCCACGCTGAAGGGGCTGTAATGGTTGAGCAGCACCGTGCCGGAGCCGACCCGGATGTTCCTGGTCCGTTGCGCAGCGAGCGCGATGAGAGTGGCCGGGTCCTGGGCTGCGTAGCCGGCGGTGTTGTGGTGCTCGGCGTACCAGATCCGGTGGTAGCCCAGCGCCTCCGCCTCCTCCGCGGATCGCAGGGCGGTGTGGAGTGCTTCGTGTTTCGTGCCGCCCGGGGTGACCGGGGCGAGTTCGACCATCGAGTACCGCATTACTCGGCGTCTTCTTCCTGGCCGTAGCCGGCCGGAAGTCCGTTCTGTTTTGGGATGCCGAGGTGGTCCCGCAACGTGGTTCCGGCGTACTCGCGCCGGTGCAGTCCGCGTTCCTGAAGGATCGGGACGACCTCATCCACGAAATGCTCAAGACCGTCGGTGGCGTCCGGGTTGATGTTGAACCCGTTGCCGATCCCGGCCTCGTGCCAGCGCTGCAGGAAGTCTGCGACCTCGTCGGGGGTTCCCACCGCCACCGGGTGGTAGGCGATCGGTCCGTGCGCGAGAATCCGCCGGATCGTGTGCCCCTCCCTTGCGAGCCGCAGTGCCAGCGGGGAACGGGGATCACCAGGGTTGGCCCGCGCCCGGTCCAGCAGCTCCGGGTGGACGGGCTTATCGATGTCGTCGGGAGACAGCGGCACCCCGATCTGCTGGCCGAGGTAGGCCACGCGGGAGTCCAGGTCACCGAGGGCGTCGAGCTGCTCGCGGCGTTCGAGGGCCTCCCGGCGCGTCGAGGCCACGGAGGTGATGATTCCGTTGAAGTTGGTCATCTGCTCCGGTGGGCGTCGGTATGCCCGGGCTGCCTGGGCCACCGCCGCCGCGTGATGGACGGCGGCGGGGATGTCGAAGGGGTTGTGGTAGACGGCGTTCGCGAAGCGGCCCGCCAGATGGAGTCCGTTCATGCCCCCGCCGGCCTGGAACACCACCGGCTGACCCTGCTCCGACGGCGGCAGACCGAGCGGGCCGCGGCTGGAGAGGTACCGCCCCTGCAGGGAGACCGGGGTGATCCGGGAGGAGTCCGCGAACTGTCCCGCCTCCCGGTTGAGCTTGAGGGCGTCGTCGGGCCATGACCCCCACAGTCCCATGACCGCCGCGACGAACTCGTGCGCCCGGGCGTAGCGCTCCTCGCGGGTGGGGACGGCCTTGTCATAGTTCAGCAGCGCGGCCGGGTGCGAGGTGGTGACCGCATTCCACCCGGCGCGGCCGTGGCTGATCAGATCCAGGGCGCGGAACTGCCGGGCCACGGTGTAGGGATGGTTGAGGGTGGTCGATGAGGTGGCGACCAGCCCGATGCGTTCGGTCTCCCGGGCCACCGCCGTCAGGGTGATCATCGGATCGAGGGCGAACTGGGGTGCATCGGTCTCGAGATCCGCGGTCACGGCCGGGGTGTCGGCGAGGAAGAGGGCGTCGAACTTGCCGCGCTCCGCGGTTTGGGCGGCTTTGACGAATACGTCGGCGTTGATGAATGAATCCGCCTCGACACCGGGCCAACGCCAGGCTCCGGCGTCGATTCCGTACCCCGCGATGAGCTGTACGGTCAGGTGCATCTGTATGGCCATGAGGTGTTACTTCCCTCCCGAGGATTGGCTCCGGAGTTCAACCGGAGGTACTCTCCGCTTAGAGAATACGGAGAGACTCTCCGGTTGGCAACGATCGGATCTGCACGGTGATGATTCGGTGCAGACAGACACGTGAGAAAAGGAGCGCCGCACCATGAGGGCCGATGCACTCAAGAACCGCGAAGCACTGATAGCGGTCGCCCGCGAGCACCTCAGGGCTCAGGGTGTCTCCACCTCGCTGGACGCGATCGCCCGGGAAGCCGGCGTCGGTGCCGGGACCCTGTACCGGCATTTCCCTGATCGGGACCATCTGTTGTCCGCCGCTCTCAACGCGGAGGGCGAGGAGCTGCGTGCGGTCGCCGATCGAATCCGCGCCAACTCGGTCGGGGGCGAACGCATCGAGGAGTGGTTGGTTGAGGTGGAGAGATACCTCCGCACCTTTCGGGGTCTCCCCGAACCCCTGGCGCAGGCTCTGGAGAAGGGTTCCGATACGCCCCTGGCAATCCGATGTGAGGAGATCGTCGCCATCACGGACGAGTTTCTCGCGGAGGCGGTTCGAGACGGAACCGCCCGGGAAGGGGTCACCGGGCAGGATCTCTTCGAGGCCGCCTTGATGGTCGTCTGGCTGAGCTCACAGGTCGCCGAGGACCGCCGCGGGCTGGGCGGCGTCCGGAATCTTCTTCGCCGCGGGTACCGGCGCTGACAACGCCGGTGCGGCGACCCGGCTCATGAATCTTCAAAAAGCCGAGGCCCTGTCACCACTCAGGTCGGCATGAAGCCTGACTCTCTCCCTGTTTCCCTTGCAGCAGCCCTGACCCTTGCGATCGCGGTCACGGTGACGACCGCGGGATGCATCAGCGCGGACTCTCCAGACTCGCCCCCCGCGGGATCCCCGAAACCGGAAGGTGGGGTGCCCCCGAAACCGGGCCAGCTCGGCCTGCGGGTGGACGCTGCTCGCCAATTCCGCACCCGGGGCGACGCCGAGCCTCTGGTCCTTGCCGTCACCCTGACCAACGGCGAGGGGGGCGCCGCCGTTCCCCTCAACCCCGTCCTGTTCAAGCTGCAGCTCGCGAGTGGGCTGTTGATCCTCCCGACCAGCGTGCGATCCAGTGACCTCGTATGGGTGGACGGTCGTGAACCGGACCTCGGGAGCGCGCTCGCAGGCGGCTCTTCGTACGCTGGATGGAGGCTCGCCTTCGACGTCGACGCCCAGGTGGATCCACCGGTGAAGCTGCTCTTCGAGATCCCGGGGGTGACCGAGGCCGGCGTCACCGTGGGCGACGGCCGCAGCGCGAGCGCGGTCGTCAACCTCGAACCGTGCGCGCCGTGCGGGGTCGTCTGCACCTATCTCGACCGGGACGAGCAGCATTGCGGCGCCTGCGGACGGTCCGCCCTCGGGGACGTCTCCTGCCGCGACGGAGCCTTCACCTGCGAGAAGTCGAGCGACGCGTTGTGCACCAACGCCCAGGGTTCGTACTGCGTGGACGTCCACGGTTGGGACCCGGACAACTGCGGCGCATGCGGGGCCACCGCGCCACGGGGTGGGGGTTGCGAATCGGGTGTTCCCACCTGTTTCGGCGGCGCAACGCTCTGCGGCGATACCTGTGTCGAAACGTACTATGACGAAGCCAACTGCGGCGCGTGCGGGCGCGTCTGTGGAGACGAGCTGGAGTGCCGGTCAGGTGCCTGCACCGGGACGATCAGCATGGCGCCTTCGAACGCGGTCGGCAGGAGCTGCACCCAGATCTGCGCGGAGGCCGGCGGGACCTGCAGCAGTCCGGCGGCGGTCGGTGGGTTCAAGTGCCCGGACAACGAGTACTACTACGTCGAGTTCCCCTGTGGCGCCCCCTTCCAACTGAGCATCAACTCGAGCCTCGGAATCTGCACCTATGAGGGCATCGGGTACACGCTGGACTGCGACTGCGGATGACGACCTCGTTCCGCTGCGCGGACCCGTCCTTCGGGGGACAGGCGACGTCTCAGGGCGCGGCGGACGCGCTCGAGCGCCGCGAGATCGAACGCGCGCTCGCTGATTGCGATGGAAACAAGAGCCACGCGGCGGAGAGGCTGGGCCTCTCGCGCCAGGGGCTCTTGAACAAGCTCGCGCGCTTCGGGCTGCGCTAGCCCAGCCACACCGCGCGGTTCGGCTCGCCTTTTCGACCATCAAGACGTGTCGCCAGTCCTACAGTTTGAAGCATGACGGATCCCCGATGTCGTGAAGGGTGAGAGGTTCGCGCCTGCGTGTTGTCTGCGCCCGCGGTCGCCCTGAAGGCCCGGCGGAAAGCATGAACCGAAAGGGGTCCCTCGTATGCGTCACTCCCAGTTCCTCATGGCAGTTGTCCTCCCCGCCTCGCTCCTCGTTGGGTGCGGGCAGGAACAGCTTGAAGCGGACGTGTCCGCCGCCGACCTCCAGCAAACGGAGCAAGGCCTCATCACCACTGCGACGCCGCAACGCCTCGCCCAGCTGGAGAGCTACGTGACGATCCAGACGAGCGCCACGCACGTCTACTTCAATGACTTCAGGACGATCCGGCGCGTCCCGAAGGCGGGCGGAGCGGTCGAGACCATCCTCTCCGCGCCCGAAGAGGGGTGGCTCGCCTGGGAGTTCGCGCTCGACGACAAGTACGTCTGGGTCGGGGTCATCGAAGATCTGAGTGAGCCCTTCGGGCACGTCGTCAAGGTGCCGCTCGCGGGCGGGGAGCCGGTGAAGTCCCTGGGTGGTGCGATTGAGTACTCCGACATCGCGGTCGACGCGACGTTCGTGTACCTCGCCATCGGGGACCAGGTCCTCCGCTTCCCGAAGGAGGGGCTCTTCTTCGCGCCTGAGGTCATCGCCAGCGGGCAGAGCAGCGCGACTTCGCTCGCGGTGGATGGATCGAACGTCTATTGGATCGACATGGGGTCGACGAACCCGGCAAACGGCTGCAACCCCAATGAAGGGAGAATCAATGCGTGGAACAAGTTCACCGGGGCGACGCGCGTCCTCGCCTCCGGGGAGAACTGCCCCTTGAACCTGGTCCTCGACGGCAGCTCACTCTATTGGGGAACCTTCGGGTCTGAGCTCCGCAAGACCTCCACCTGGTCGTACTCCGGATTTCCTCAGACGGTCGCGCGCGGCATCAGCCCCTTTGCCATCGCCGCCGATGCCTCGTACCTGTACACCGCGACCGAGGACAGTCAGGCGTCGTACCTCATGGCCGTGGGCAAGTTCTTCGGCACTCGATACATCTTCCCCAACACCCGGGAGGGTCTCAGCGAGGACATCTTCGGCCTCGTCGCGGACGCGCAGCACGTCTATTACGTTCGGAGTGACGTCGAGTCGGGCTCCGTCGGCTTGTTCAAGCTTCGGAAGTGATGTGAAGCGGGGGTAGCGGGATGAAGCCCGCGCCCCCGCGAACGGGGCTCGCTCGAAGTCCTTCGAGAATCACTTCGATGAAGCGGGGAAAGTCCCGGTTCGCGTCCGTGCACATCCTGGAGAACTCGGGGCGCGCGAGGACTTCTCGCGCGGCCTTCGAAGGGTTGGCCATGGGCCAGAGCGCCGCGAGCTGCAGCTCCATGCTCTGCACAACCATGAAGGCGTCCTCCTCGGAGAGCCACGGAAGCGCGCGACGCAGCGCCACGATCGCGCGAGGCAGCAACTCCGCGAAACCAACCTTCACGGCCGCGATCGCGTCAGCGCTCATGTTGTGCTCGAGGATCGCTGACGCCATTCCGGCGAGCTGACACAGCAGCGGACGACGGAGGTGCTCCTCCGCGAGGACCCTTGCGACTGCAGTGACCTCGAGCGGCGCAGGTTCCTCCTGAAGCCGTGACTCGATTGCCTCGACCATCTCCGTCATCTCGTCGAGGTAGAGCTGAAAGAGGATGTGTTCGCGGCTCTCGAAGTACCGGTAGATGTTCGGCTTCGACACGCCTGATCGGCGACCGAGCTCGTTGAGGCTCAGCTCGATGGGCCCCGACTCACGTGCCAGCTTGCGCGCAGCGACGAGGATGGCCCGGCGGCGCAGCTCCTTCTGCTCCGGCTTTCGTGCACGCTCGAATCTCGGCATGGGCGCTCAAAGCATAGCGGGCAAGGCTCCTTTGACAAGTGACCACCGGTCTCTTAATTGACGACCATCGGTTTCTTATTTCGATGGGGTCCATGAAGAAGACATTGGGAAGACGATTGCTGCGCGTGGCCGGATGGACCGCAGCACTGGTCGCGGTTGCGCTGGTCGCGACGCTGGTGGACGCGTGGCCGGCGCTGGGAGCACGCGCGAAGGGAGCGCGGCTGGAGCGGGCGTCGAAGTCGCCGCAGTGGCACGACGGACACTTCGTGAATCCTCAGCCGCTCGCGGACGATCTGTGGGCAGCGACGACGGCCTCTTTTGAGACCAGCCCCGACGTGACGCCGACGAAGGAGCCAGTCGCCACCGTTCCGGGAGATCGCCGCCGTTTCGAGACTCCGCCCGAGAGCGGGTTGCGCGTCACCTGGATGGGCCACTCCTCTGCGCTCCTCGAGATCGACGGTCATCGCGTTCTCACCGATCCGATCTGGAGCGAGCGCGCATCACCGCTTCAGTGGGTAGGTCCGCAGCGCTGGTACGCGCCGCCCATTCCGCTCATTGAGCTTCCTGCGATCGACGCGGTGGTGATCTCTCATGACCACTACGATCACCTCGACCACGAGACGCTCACGGCGATGAAGGACTGGGACACCACCTTCGTGGTGCCGCTCGGAGTCGGTGCACACCTCGAATCATGGGGAGTGCCCGAGGCGCGAATCGTGGAGCTCGACTGGTGGGGTCGGACGAAGGTGAAGGGACTCGAGATCGTCGCGACGCCCTCGCGCCACGCTTCCGGGCGAACGGGGATCGACAAGGACGCCACGCTGTGGGCCGGCTTCGCACTGATCGGGGAGAAGCACCGGGCGTACTACTCGGGCGACTCGGGACTCTTCCCGGGGATGCGGGACATCGGCGCGCGACTGGGGCCGTTCGACCTGACGATGATCGAGGTGGGCCAGTACAACGCCGCGTGGCCGGATTGGCACTTCGGTCCCGAGCAGGCGATCACCGCGCACCTGTGGGTCCGGGGACGCACGCTCCTTCCGGTGCACTGGGGCCTCTTCACGCTCGCGCCACACGGATGGACGGAGCCCGTCGAGCGAGTGCTCGCAGCGGCCGAAGCTTCGGGAGTGCCGGTCGTGGTGCCGAGACCCGGCGAGAGCATCGAGCCCACGATGGCTCCATCACTCGCGCGCTGGTGGCCGTCGCTTCCGTGGAACACCGCAGAACAGGCCCCCGTCGTTTCCACTCAGCTGAACTGAGCACACCCCATGAAGGTCATTCTCTTCGGCGCCACCGGCATGCTCGGACAGGGCCTCCTGCGCGAGTGTCTGCTCGACTCAGATGTGGAGCAGGTCCTCGCGCCGGCGGGTGGACCGCGGTTACCCAGCGCCCCGTGGGGAAGGTGCAGGTGCTCGGTGGACGGGAGGTGCCGCTCCCGCCGCGCTGCGCGAGCTGCGACGGCTACAACCTGCACGCCGGCGTGTCGGTGAAGGCGAGCGACCGCGGCGGGCTCGAGCGCCCACGCCGGCTCATAACCGATTGGTCCCAGGTTCGAATCCTGGAGGGCCCACTCCCCTTCTCCCGGCGATCTCGTCGTCCTCACGCCTTCAGCGCTTGAATTTGCCGGTATGTCCATCGTCAGCAGAGGCCGAATGCGTTCACTGTTCGTACTGACCTGTATCCTCGCCAGCGCTTGTGGGCATGGCGTATCCGAGCGCTCCATGACGTCGCCCCGTGCGAGCGATGCAACCGCATTGCGCCAGGCGGTGGATGCTGCAGAAGCCTGCCACCACTGGGCGGGAGAGGAACCCGTCAGCCCCGAACGGGCACGGGAGATCGCCCGCGGAATGGACGAGGACTGCACCGAAGCGTTGAAGCTCCTTCAGGAGATTCGAGAGGCGAGGCTCGACCCCGCGACAGTCTCCGTACTCACCATCGTCCTCGAGAGTGAGACCCCAGATCTCTGCCGACGAGTTTCCGCCCGAGACGATCCCGCGACTCTCCTCGACGACGAAGCGCGTGCGCGCTGCGAGCGATTCCGCGAGCCCAGATAGGAGGGAGACGCCGCATGAATTGGCTGAGAGGTGCCGCATTCGGAGGAGCAGCCCGTCGCGGCAGCGTTTGGAACGGCAGGCGCTCGCGAGGCTGCGCCACCCTCGACGGCTTCAGCCTCCACGCAAACACCCGAGATCCACGTGCCCCGGCAGAGCGGATCGATGTCGACGACTGCACCGGTGGACGTATCGGCGCACCGCGGGCGCTCCGCTGTCGAGCACCACTCCGCTAGGCACTGCGTTGCCGCGTGTACCGGAACTGCTCGGGTAGAGCGCTGATCACCGGATGCGCCGGATGCGCAACTCAACACGGGAAGCACTACGCTCAGCACTGGGGCCCATCGGACGCGGTTCATCGGTTACCTCCACGTCGTTTCCGGCCTTGGGTCATCGCTCAGGGTCCCAGCACACGGCGCGACCATCTCCACCAACTGCGCATTGCCCCCACCGCGTGCGAGCGCATTCCGCCCGTCCGTCGCCACCCACCACACAAGCGAAGCCGCAGGCGACGCGTCCGTCACCGCCACTCACGCACTCCATCCCGGGCCGCTCGCCGCACACCGCTCTCCCGTTGCCACCGACACGACAACCGAAGCCGCAGGCGGCGCGCCCATCGCCACCGGTCACGCATTCCATCCCGGGGCGCTCACCGCACACCGCTCTCCCGTCGCCACCGACGCGGCAGCCGTAGCCGCAGGCGACTCGCCCGTCGCCACCGGTCCTGCACTCGGCAGGAACTTCCGAATGGCGCGAGCACCGATCCCCGGCGAACGCCGGGAAGGAAACCATAAGGATGATGGCGAGCTGAATCGGCCGCATGCTCGCATCGACGCACGGCGCACGTGAGGATTCAGTGCGATGGCGCAATTATCGGCCATGCCGCGCGACCTGGTCGCCCCGGCGGGGCCGATGAACACGGCGCGCGAGGCGCAGCACGCACGCGGGCTGGCCGCGCGGGTCAGAGCGCGGCCGGCGGATTCACGGTCCGCAACGCGTCACGGCTTCGCAGATGCGCGCGGTAGCGAGCCGGTCGACATCGCGGAGAGCGCCGGAGGCGGCTTCGTGAAGCATCGTGACGGCGTCGGAGGCGAACAACTCGCGCTCGCACCCAGCGCGCGCAAGAAGCGGCCGCGATTGCGAGCCTCTCACCGCGTGCGGTGCGGT
>JBAWAM010000089.1:0-37431 GCA_049589315.1 Myxococcaceae bacterium | reverse complement strand
CCGCAACGGCGGCATCCTCCACTACGTGCTCCGCCAACTGGTGAAGGCGTAGCGCGGGCGGGAGGTTCGCTTCCCACGTGAGCAAATGAACGGGCCGGCCGGGATCTCCTCCCGACCGGCCCTTTGTCTGTCGGCCGTCGGACCACCGCGCTGCGCTGTCCGCCCCCTTGATTCGGAGCATGCGCGTTCGCAGCGTTTCCCTCCGAGGGGTCTCGAATGCACCGTCGTCCGTTCCGTGGCGCGCTTCCGGTCGCGATGCTCCTGCTCGCGGCGTGCATCACCACGCCCAGGAGATCGCCGCTGCAGAAGGAGATCGGCGCGACAGGAATCCCGGCTTCCGAGCTCCGCGTCCGCGTCCGGGCGCTGGCGCCCCGGTTCATCGGTGAGCTCGAGCTTCTCGCGGACGAGGTGATCGCCGGCTCGGAGGATCCGCGCGTCCGGGCGGACATGGCCGAGTTCAAGATCAACGCGGTGACGCAGATGCAGCGGGCGTTGTTCCTCTCGGACCCGATGGGCGCGCTGGTGGATACGTGGGTGCTGATCGAGCAGCTCGATGGTTGGCTGCAGCAGCGTGCGCCTGTCTCCCGGGCGCACTTCGAAGCGATGGAGGCCGAGCTCGAGGAAATCTGGCGGGAGCTGACCGCAAGAGAGGATCTCGCAGGTGCCCCCGCGCTGATCCGCGACTGGGCCGAACAGCACCCGCTGGACTCGCTGGTCACCCGGGAGTCGACCATCGAGCTGGGGCTCGACATCACCCACCAGGCAGGGATCAAGTGGGCGCCGGCGGTGGCAGGCCAGCTCGTGGAAGAGACCCAGGACATCATCGCCCGCGTCGATCTGCTCGCCGCGCTGCTGCCGAAGCAGGGGCGCTGGACGGCGGAGGCGTTCGTCTACCGCGACCTCGACGGGTTGACCCGGGATGCGGTCCGCGCGGCCATCGACGAGGGGCTGGCTGCCGCCACGACGCCGGAGAACCTGGCCCAACTCGAGCGCCTCATGCGCAGCGCGCTTCGGTCATCGCTGGCGAGCGCGGGCGCGGGCGCCGGCGGGGCCATGGGCGGGGGAGAGCCGAGGGTGATTCCGATCCGGGTCCAGGGGGCACCGGGCAGCCCCGGTGGGGGCGAGGGCGGACAGGCGGATGGATCGCTTGCCGCTCAGCTTGCACGAGAGGCGGGCAGGGCGTTGGCCCAGGCGTTCTCAGAGGAGTTGGTGAAGCAACTCGGGCCGGAGGGGCGCGGTGCGCTCGGATCGGCCGCGAGCGCCACATCGGCGCAGGTGGCCGCTGCTGCCGTCCAGGGGATCGGCGCGTGGCAGGGCACCTTGTTTCCGGAGTGCGTCGGCGCAGAGCGGGCCGAGTGCATCGAGGAAGGGCTCGCGCAGCTGAGCCGCACGCTCTCCGCAGGCGCGACCCAGGGCGTCAAGTCGGAGCTGTCGTGGCTCCCGGTGCTGTTCGGGTTCTTCGCCGGGGTCGCAAGCGCGCTGCTGGTGGCGTTCGGGTGGTTCCTGAGGGGGCGACGTCCGGAACGTCGCCCCGTCGGGGCCGCGCACCCGAGCCGGGCGTGAGGCCCCTGCAGAACGCGTCTACTGCGCGCTGGGCGCGGCCTTCCGCTTTGCGCGGAAGTACTCGACGATGCCTGGCAGAATCGACAAGAACACCACCAGCACGATCACCTTCTCGATGTGCTTGTCGATGTTCGGCACGACCGACCCGAGCAGATAGCCGGTCAGGGTCATGGAGAGGATCCACCCTGCTCCGCCGGCGACGTTGAAGATGAAGAAGCGGCGGTAGGGCATCTTGGCGGCGCCGGCCACCACCGGGACGAAGGTCCGGACGAGGGGCATGAAGCGGGCGATGATGATCGCCTTGCCGCCGTGCTTCTCGTAGAACTGCCGCGCCTTGTCCATGTGCTCCGGCTTGAAGAACCGGGAGTCGGGGCGGTTGAAGATGCGCGGTCCGCTCCGGGAGCCGATGGTGTACGACACGGCGTCGCCGATGACCGCCATGGGGATCAGCAGCAGGTTGAGCACCCACATGCTGAGGTCCCCCTTGGCCGCGTAGAGGCCGGCGGTCACCAGAAGCGAATCGCCCGGGAGGAAGAATACGAGCGCGCCGGTCTCGAGAAAGATGATCAGCGCGAGGCCGGGGTAGCCGCCGAGCTTGATGAGCTCGCCGGGCTCCCGAATCCAGTGGATGATCTGCTCTAGAAAATCCATGAGGGGCGCAGGCGTAGCACCGAACGGGATCTCAAGCGAGTGATGCTCGCACGCTGCGTCGATCGACGGCCAGGCAGACATCTGAAGCGCGCCCCGGCCCTGAAGCCCCGCTACACTCGCCCGCCGATGCGATTCAGTCTGCTGCTCGCAGGGGTCCTCCTCACCAGCACGGCGTGTGAGCGCACGCCTGCGCCCGCTGCGGCGCCGCGGCTGGCCCTGGAGCGTTGCCGGCTGCCCGGGGCTTCGGCCCAGCTTCGCTGTGGCACGCTCGAGGTGTTCGAGGACCGTGTGGCCCGCAACGGACGGAAGTTGAAGCTGCATGTCGCGGTGGCACCCGCCCTGTCTTCGAACCCGGCGCCGGATCCCGTGTTCATCCTCGCGGGAGGTCCGGGGCAGGCGGCCAGCGACATCGCGCCAATGATGCTGAACGCGCTCGAGCGGGTGAGGCGCGAGCGGGACCTCGTCTTCCTCGACCAGCGCGGAACGGGAAGGTCCAACGGCCTGGAGTGCGAGCTGGGGGATCCCGAGGCGGGCCTGGCCGAGCGGCTGCGTGCCGAATTCGACGAACAGAAGGTCCGCACGTGTGTCGAGGAGTTGTCGAAGAAGGCGGACCTCCGGCTCTACACCACCCCGGTGGCCATGGACGACCTCGACGAGGTGCGCGCGGCGCTGGGCTACGACCGGATCAACCTGTGGGGCGGCAGCTACGGTACGCGCGCGGCGCTCGTGTACATGCGCCAGCATCCGATGCGGGTCCGCACCGCGATTCTCGACGGGGTCGCGCCGATGCAGCTGCTCCTCCCGGCGGACGTCGCCCCCGACGCGCAGCGCGCGCTCACGCTCCTGTTCGAGCAGTGCGCCGCCGACGCCTCCTGCGAGAAGACGTACCCCGGGCTCCAGGTGCGGTTCACCTCGCTGCTCGACAGCCTCGGTCAGGCGCCCGCGCGCACGACGGTTCCGCACCCGGTGACGGGACGTCCGACCGAGGTGGAGCTCGGGCGTGAGGTGTTCGTCCAGGTCCTGCGCGCGCTGCTCTATGCCCCCGAAGCCACCAGCCTGGTCCCCTTCAGCATCGCGCAGGCGTCGGAGGGAGACTTCCGTCCGATGATCGCCCAGGCCCAGATGATCGACTCGGGCTTCGGCAAGGGCCTGTCGAACGGGATGTTCTTCTCCATCGTCTGCAGCGAGGACCTCCCGTTCATCCCCGAGGGCACCCTGCACCAGCGCGCAGCGGGCACCTTCCTGGGGAGCGGCTTCGCCGACGACATCGTCCGCACCTGCGCGCTCTGGCCGAAGGCGGACGTCCCCGCCTCGTACCGCGAGCCGGTGCGCTCGGACCTTCCCGTGCTCCTGTTGTCGGGCGAGCTCGATCCGGTCACGCCGCCGCGCTGGGCCGAAGAGGCGAAGAAGACCCTCGCGAATTCGGCGCATGTGGTCGTCCCGGGCAGCGGGCACGGCACGCTGGGGAGCGCCTGCGGACGCGACGTGATCCGGCGCTTCCTCGAGAAGGGCTCGCTGGAAGGCGTCGACACGACCTGTGACGTGAAGGGGCTGCGGCCTCCGTTCTTCACCAGCTTCGCCGGACCGCCCCCGTGAGGCCGACCTGATGATCACCCTCGAAAAGCTCCACAAGCGCTTCGGCGACCGGGTCGCGGTCGAAGAGGTCAGCTTCACCGCGCGCGACGGCGAGGTGACCGGGTTTCTCGGGCCGAACGGCGCAGGGAAGACGACGACGCTGCGCATGATCTACAGCCTCATCCGTCCGGATGGGGGGCGGGCCGAGGTGGACGGCATCGACGTCGTGACGGATCCCACCGGGGTGCGCTCGCGCATCGGCGTGCTGCCCGACGCGCGCGGGCTGTATCCGCGGCTCACGGTCCGCGAGCACGTCCGCTATTACGGTCGTCTCCACGGGCTCTGGGGCGCTGAGCTGGAGAAGCGGATCGACGCGCTGGCGGAGCTTCTGGAGATTCGCGAGCTGCTCGATCGCCGCACCGAGGGCTTCAGTCAGGGCGAGCGGATGAAGGTCGCCATCGCGCGCGCGCTGGTACATGGGCCGCGCAACGTGTTGCTCGATGAGCCGACCAACGGCCTCGACGTGATGAGCACGCGCGCCATGCGCACGGTCATCCGTCGCCTGCGCGAGCAGGGCACGTGCGTGGTGTTCTCCAGCCACGTCATGCAGGAGGTCTCTGCGCTGTGCGACCGGCTGGTGGTGATCGCCCGTGGCCGCGTCGTGGCGGAGGGGAGCCCGGCCGAGCTGTTGACGGCGACGGGCCATGCCAGCCTCGAAGACGCGTTCGTGCACCTCGTCGGGATCGAGGGGCCCATCGAAGAGCACGAGAAAGCGGGCGGGGTGGCGTGATGCTGAGGACGCCCCTGCTGGCGGTGCTCTTCAAGGAGCTCGTCGATCACCTGCGCGATCGACGATCGCTCCTGTCGGCGTTGATGTTCCCCATCTTCGGCCCGGTCTCGCTGGCGCTGATGATGAACCTGATCGCCTCGTGGGCCGACAAGGACCAGCCGGTCGAGCTGGCGGTGGTCGAGGCCGGGCGCGCGCCGACGTTGATGTCCTTCCTCGAGCGGTACGGGATCGATCCGAAGCCGGCCCCGGCGGACTACGAGGCGAAGATCCAGGACGGTACGCTCGACGCGGTGCTGGTGATCCCCGAGGACTTCGCCTCCCGCTTCAGCGAAGGCCGACCTGCGCCGCTTCAGCTCGTCTACGACCAGTCCCGTCGGAGCGCGGGGACCCAGGTCGAACGGGTCCAGCAAGTCCTCCAGGGCTATTCGGGGTACGTCGCGAACCTGCGCTTGCTCGCGCGCGGAGTCAGCCCGGAGCTGGCCATGCCGTTGCAGATCGAGGAGGTCGACCTCGCCACGCCGGAGAAGCTCGGGGCCATGCTGCTCAACATGATCCCGATCTTCCTGGTGCTCGCGACCTTCGTGGGCGGGATGAACCTGGCGATAGACGTCACCGCCGGCGAACGCGAGCGCGGATCGTTGGAGCCGCTGCTGGTGAACCCCGCGCCCACCAATGCGATCGTGCTGGGCAAGTGGCTCGCCACCGTGACGGTATCGGTCCTGGGCGTGGTGATCACGCTCGTCGGCTTCTTCGTTGCGCTGGGCCGCGTGCCCCTGGCGGATCTCGGGGTGAAGGCCAGCATGGGCGTGCCCGAAGCGGTGATGATCCTCGCCGCGGTGCTCCCGCTGACGCTGTTCGCCTCCAGCGTGCAGATGGTGGTCGCCACCTATGCCCGCTCGTTCAAGGAAGCCCAGACCTGGCTGTCGCTGCTGCTGATGATCCCGATGATTCCCGGGATGGTGATGTCCTTCGTTCCATTCGACGGGAACACGCTCTGGCGCTCGATTCCGGTGATGGGCCAGCACCTGATGATCGACGCGGTGATGCGCGGGGAGGGTGGCTCGCTCTTCGGCTGGCTGCTTTCACTGGCGGGCGTGGCTGTGCCGACCGTGCTCTGTGTGTGGGCCTCGGCGCGGCTGCTGCGCCAGGAGCGGATCATCTACGGGCGCTGAGCTCACCAGCCGTCGCGACCGGAGCGGCTCACCTTCTTCTGACCCTGTCGCTTCTTCGCCTCGACCCGCCGGCGCTGTGACCCCAGGGTGGGGCGCGTGGGCTTGCGCTTCTTCGGCACGAAGGTGAGCTGCCGCAGGCCGTCCCGGAGGCGCTCGAGGGCCGCCGAGCGGTTCTGGGCCTGGCTGCGCCGTTCGGTCGCGGTGACCGTGAGCTCGGTCAGCGGGTGGGTGAGCCGCACGCCGCTGGCGGTCTTGTTGCGGTGCTGACCTCCCGGCCCGCCGGCGACGAAGAACTCCTCCTCGCACTCGGCGAGGAGGGTTTCGTCATCGAGCGCCAGGGCACGGCGCGCAGCTTCGCGTCTGGCAGGGTCGACAGTCATGGTCGGGGTCCGCAGCTTCTATTCATGGCTGCTTTTGACGGTCGATGGAAGGTCCGACGTGAATCTGGATTGCTGCTGCCCTTCGGCATCCGGAAGTTCATCTCCGGAGACCACGGCTGGACGCAGCTCGGCCCCATCCCGGTCGCGCCGTTCCGGGTCGAGGGGACCCGGCTGACCTACCGTGGCTGGCCGATTCGCGACGAGCTCCAGCAGGCGGAGGACGGCGTGTGGCACGGCACGGGGTATCTGTTCGGCCGCCGCTTCTGCACCTTCAGGCTGGATCCACTGCCTCGCCGCCTCCCGGGCGAGCGCTTGCGCCTGGGGGAGATGCAATCGGCGTAGCGGGACACCTCTCAGTGCACGAGCTGAACCTGCGGCGGACCGACGATCCGCTCCAGGGTTTCGCGCACGCGCTCCAGGTCGACGGGCTTGGACACGTATCCTGACGCGCCCACGAGCTCCGCCTCCCACTCGAATCCATAGGCGGAGATGATGATGATGGGCAGGTTCCTCGCACGGGGCATCTTCTTCAGCGCTTCCAGGAGCCCCCACCCGCTCATCACGGGCATGCGCAGATCGAGGAGGACCGCCTCGGGGATGTCCTCCTCGAGCATGTCCAACGCCTCACGCCCGTCCTTCGCCTGACGCGTCCGATAACCGAGCTGGTCGAGGAACTCCGAGAGCAGGATGCGATGACTCTCGTCGTCGTCGACGACCAGGATGTGCGACATGAAGTGTCCTCGCGGACGTTGTATTTGCAGCTGCTGCACCGTCCTAACATGGGAATCGCCCGGGGACGGTGGAAGGGCGTAGCCTGCGAAACGCCAGCTATCAGCCGACGTCGAACAGTCGCAACGCGTTCTGTCCCAGAAGGGCAGCCTCCGCCTCGTACTGGGCGCTCGCGGGCTCGCGGCCGGCGTGCATCACCAGTGGTCGATCGAAGCTCTCGCAGGCGGCGTAGATGGGCTCCATCCGGTCCTCGTCGGCGGAGAAGCACTGCACGTGGCAGTGCAGCTTGTAGCGGATGGGCCAGCCGTACTGGTCGAACCAGCGCCAGATCGCCTCGAACACGCCATCCGGAAACAGGTGCACATGTGCGTCGACCACCGGCGGCAGCAACGCCGGGAGGCGCTCACCCTCGGCGTCGTCCAGCGCGGGCAGAGGCATCGTCTGACCCGTGCGGGACCAGCCCAGCGCGCACAGCGGGCTCGACGGGTGGTCCATCACTCGCTGCGCCGCGAGCCGTCCGGCGTGTCCAGCCGTTCCAGGAATCGCTCCTGCTCGGCGTAGCCGCTTCGGCTCAGGCGCTGCGCTTCGATGTGATCGGCTGCCCGGGTGAGGAGCTGGCTCAGCGTGCGCATGCTGTCCGTCAGGAGCTTCTCCATCTGCTCCTGGGCCTCGAGCTGCGCCTGCTTCGATCTCTCGCGCCTGAACAAGAGTGGAAACTTCATCCGACGAAATCTAGGGGATGAACCCGCGCCGTGCCACCGGCTCGGCAGGCTCCGCCACCGAGGAGGCAACGGGCATCGTGGGGTGGCGCGGACGTACAGCGCACCACCATCAGACAGTCCTGATCCGGATCAGTCATGGGTCGATTGTCGGATCAAGGCGCTGTGAACAGATTTACAAAACAGCAAATTTACAGATTTGACTCGCACCGCCCGGGGAAGCCGTGATTGCTCGGGAGGAGACAGAAAATCATCAGCACTTTCGGGCTATTACACGAATTTTCAGAAGGGGTATCGACGAGGAGTAAACTCGTGCGTATCTTGGGTCCCGTCAACGCAGCATGACGAACCCGCGGAGGTCCCATGGCGTACGATGGTGAGTTGGTAAAAATGGAGAACGGCCGTTGGGCCCGTTTCGCACGTTGCCGGATTCATGGAGCCGAGGTGTCCGACATCCTCGTCGCCGTCGAACTCGACGAGCGGTTTCAGGATCTGCTGTCGGCTGCGGAGACCTCGATTGACGAGTACCGCCAACGGGGAATCCCCTTCAGCGTTCGGCTGGATCCGGACGTCGACGGCAAGCTGAACCTGTCCATTCAGGAAGCGACCGCCGCCGTTCACTGACCCCAGCGCCTCGCGCGTGTAAAAAGGGGACAGGCTACTTTTTCCGATTCGAACGGAAAAAGCAGCCTGTCCCCTTTTTCGTTCCTCGCCCAGCGCCGCAGGATGCGGTGAAATGTCGGAGTGAATCGGTTGGTGGCTGTCCTGTTCTGTGTGTTCGCTTCGCTCGCGTCGGCGTCAGAGGTCGAAATCGCCAGGGATGTGACCTACGGCGACGATCCTGTCCTGCAGTCCCTTGACCTCTATCGCGTCGCAGGCGCCAGCCAGCTGCCCATCCTCGTCTTCATCCATGGCGGTGGTTGGTCGGAAGGGGACAAGGGGCGTCACCCCCGGAAGGGCGAGTTCTTCGCGCGCGAGGGTTTCCTCTACGTCACGATGAATTACCGGCTGTCGCCGAAGGTGACCCACCCGGCACACGTGGAGGACGTGGCGACGGCGCTCGCCTGGATTCACCGCAACGCCGCGTCGTACGGAGGGGATGCGTCGCGGGTCTTCCTGCTCGGGCACTCCGCGGGCGCACACCTGGCGGCGCTGGTCGTCACCGACCCCCGCCATCTCAAGGCACAGGGCCTCGCGCCGGATCTGGTGGACGGCGTGGTCCTGCTCGACGGCTCCGGCTATGACGTCGCGGAGAGGATGAAGGGGGCGCGCGGGTGGTCGAGGGCGATGTTCCGCACGGCCTTCGGCGACGACCCCGAGGTGTGGAAGGACGCGTCCCCGGCGCTTCACGTCAAGGGAGGGCGCACGCCTCCCCCGGTCCTGCTGTTCCACATCTCGGGCCAGGTACCTTCGGCGAAGCAGGCGCGCGCGTTCGCCGACGTGCTCCAGAGCGCGGGAGGTCGCGCCGAGGTCGTCGAGGTGAAGAACCGCGATCACGTCACCATCAACCGACGTCTGGGGCTCCCCGGCGATCCGGTCACCGCGCGCATGCTCACCTTCCTGCGGGAGCTCTCCCCGGCGCGCTGAGCCGCCGCCCTTGTGGCGAGAGGGATCGGCTGCCAACCTTGTCGTCCATGAGCCACGCGCCCCACTACAAGAGCGACCTTCGCGACATCTTCTTCAACCTCTTCGAGTTCTACGACATCGGCCGCAGCTCGCTGGGGACGGCGCCGTTCGCCGCGATGGACGAAGCGACCGCGCGCGACGCACTCAAGGGCTTCGAGGCCCTGTGCACCAACGAGCTCGCGGCGAGCTTCTACGATGCGGACCGCACGCCCCTGAAGCTGGATTCGGAGGGGAACGTGACCCTGCCCGACTCCCTCAAGGCGTCGATGCAGGCATTCTACGAGGGAGGCTGGCACCTGATCGATCTGCCCGAGCGGCTCGGCGGGATGGGGGCGCCGCCTTCGGTGCGATGGGCGATCTTCGAGATGCTTGCCGGCGCGAACCCGAGCCTGGGCTTCTACGCCTTCGGCACCTTCCTCGCGACGATCATCGATCGCCTCGGGACCGAGGCGCAGAAGCAGCGCTTCGTGAAGAGCATGATCGAGCGTCCCTGGGGCGGGACGATGGTGCTCACCGAGCCGGACGCGGGAAGCGACGTGGGCGCCGGTCGCGCGAAGGCGCGCCATGTGAAGGACGACATCTGGGAGCTCGAAGGGGTCAAGCGGTTCATCACCAACGGCGACTTCGACTTCGTCGAGAACGTGGTGCACCTGGTGCTGGCGCGGCCCGAGGGCGCGGGCCCGGGAACCAAGGGGCTCTCCATGTTCATCGTCCCCAAGTACTGGGTCGACGAGAACGGGCAGATGGGTGAGCGCAACGGGGTCTACGTCACCAACGTCGAGAAGAAGATGGGGATCAAGTCCTCCGCCACCTGCGAGCTGACCCTGGGTGAGCGGAAGCCCGCGCGCGGCCTGCTCGTCGGCAACGCGCACGACGGCATCCGGCAGATGTTCCACGTCATCGAGCAGGCGCGCATGGCGATCGGGATGAAGTCGATGTCCACGCTCTCCACCGCCTATCTGAATGCGCTGGAGTTCGCGAAGGAGCGGGTGCAGGGGCCGGACCTGCTCGAGTCCACCAACAAGACGGCGCCGCGCGTGCGGATCATCCAGCACCCGGACGTGCGTCGGATGCTCATGTCGCAGAAGGCTCACGCCCACGGGATGCGCGCGATGGGGCTGTTCCTCGCGACGATGCAGGACCAGGTGGAGATCCAGGGCGGCCACGGGGCCGAGGCCTCGGAGCGGCTGGACAAGCTGAACGATCTGATGCTGCCGCTGCTCAAGGGGTACTGCTCGGAGAAGGCGTTCGAGCAGCTCGCGGTGTCGCTGCAGTGCTTCGGCGGGTCGGGCTACCTGCAGGACTATCCGATCGAGCAGTACCTCCGGGATCAGAAGATCGACAGCCTCTACGAGGGCACCACCCACATCCAGGCGCTGGACCTGTTCTTCCGGAAGATCGTCCGCGACGGCGGCGCCACGCTCACCGGGCTGATGGAGCAGGTGCAGGCCACGCTTGCGGAGAACGCGGGCGGGGACGCGCTGACCGAGGAGCGCGCGGCGCTGGCGAAGGCGGTCGCCGAGTTCCAGGCCATCATGGGCGCGATGATGACGAAGGTCGACGAGTCGCTGTACCACGTCGGCCTGCAGGGAAACCGGATCCTCTTCGCGCTCGCGGAGACGGTGATCGGCTGGCTGCTGCTGCGCCAGGCCGCGGTCGCGCTCGAGCGGAAGCAGGCGAACCCGGCCGACGCGATCTTCTACGACGGCAAGGTCGCGGTGGCGCGCTGGTTCTGCCGCGAGGTGCTGCCCAACGTGGGGCTCGCGCGCAGGCTCATCGAGAAAGGCACGCTCGACCTGGTGGAGTTGCCCGAAGAGACGTTCTGACGTCAGCCGTTGAAGCGGGGGGCCTCGGCGACGAGCTCGCGGAACAGTGGGCGGAAGTCGCCGCGGACCTTCAGCACGCGGAGATTCTGCAGCAGCCCCGCCAGCGCGCGGGCGACGAGGATCGCCTCGGCGGGCGGGCGGATCCGGAGCAGGTCGAGCGGGTACTTCAGCTTGAGCTGGGAGAGCTGCTCGACGATCTGATCGCTGGCGTGGTCGTACAGTCCCTGCAGGGGAACGGCGGTGATCCGACCGATCTCCCGGATGAGGAAGTCGGCCTTTGCGCGATCGCCGCCCACCTCGAAGCCACCGCGCTCGTGGACCGCGACCCAGTCGATCTCGGTGCCGTTCAAGGCGGCGTCGATGCCCTGGAGCGAGCAGCGCCAGAACCCCTCGGAGGCGAACTTCACAGAGCCGAAGTCGAGCACGCCCAGGCGGCCGTCGGGCATCGCCAGATAGTTCCCCGGGTGGGTGTCCGCGTGAACGGTCCGGTGGAGGACCCATGGCCCGAGCACCGCTCGCACGAGCTGTTCACCTCGACGGAAGCGCTCCTCCTCGGTCAGCTCGTCGATCCGATGGGAGAGCTCGTTCAGCGTCGGTCCGTCCAGGAGCTCGAGCACGAGCACGCGCCCGGTGCACAGCTCTGGAAACGCGCGCGGGGCGACGAGATCCGGCCAACGGGTGAGAAAGGTGCGGTAGCGCTCGAGCTGCTCCAGCTCGCGTCGGTAGTCGAGCTCGCCGGCCACTTCCCGACGGATCTCCTCGGCGTACTCCTTCGCGTTCAGCAGCGCGCCGCCAATCCCGATCGTCCTGAGCAGCGTCTCGAGGTTCCGCAGATCGTCGGTCATTGCCTCGGCGACGCCCGGGTACTGCACCTTCACTGCGACGGCCTCGCCGGACTTGAGGCGGGCGCGGTGCACCTGTCCCAGAGACGCGGCGGCGAAGGGCTCCTCGGAGATCTCCTCGAACACCTGCGAAGGCGGTGCGCCGAGCTCGTCTTCGAGCACCCGGGCGATCTTCGGCCACTCGAGGGTGGGCGCCTGGGAGAAGAGCTTGCCGACGATCGCCCTCGCTTCGGGCGGGAGCTGCGACGAGAACAGCGTCATCGCCTGTCCCGCCTTCATCGCGGCGCCCTTGAGCTGCCCGAGCGTCTGAAGCACTCGCGTCGCGGCCTGCGCCGCTGTGTCGGAGCTCTCGTGACCGAGCAGTTTCTTCACGCGGTCGGCGGCCAGTCCGGCGCCGACCTGCGTCACCATTCCGGCGAGCTTGCCAATTCGTTTGAACCTGCCACGGGGAATCGAGTCGTCAGCCATCAGAGCTCCAGCGGAGCTTTGTAACCGCCGGGCTCACCGAAAAGCTCCAGAAGGGGAGGAGGCGCCCGGAAGGCAGCCAGGTCAGCCTTCGACGCGATAGAAGCGGGCGGCATTCCGTCGGGTGACCCTGGCCACCACGTCGGGTGACAGCTTCGACTTCTCCAGCAGCCTCGCCACACGTGCCAGGCCGAGGATGTCTCCCACGCCCTCGCCGGAGTCCGAGTCGAGGACGACGCGCTCGGTGCCGAGCTGCCGGACCAGCGCCACTGCGCGCTCGCCGCTGAGCTCATCCGGGTGCACGGTCAATCCGGCCCAATGGCCGCAGGCGAGGACGAGCCGAACCGTGCGGCCGCTGGTGTGATCGACCAGCACTCGCGACGGTGGAACGCCCGAGCCTCGCAGCAGGGTCAGCGTGCGACGGGTGATCGACTCCTTGTTCCGGTGGGGCGTGTGGACGAGGACCCGGAGCTTCAACCGCTTCGCCAGCGTGAGCTGCTCGAGGAACGCTTCCTCCTCGCTCTCGCCGCCCCGGTGCAGACCGATCTCTCCCAGCGCGACCACGCGTCCGCCGGTGAAGTAGTCGGGGAGGGCGGAGAGCATCTCGTGCAGGCCTCGGGCAGGCACCGCCAGCGGGTGAATGCCGAGCGCTGCCCAGGCGCGAATGCCGGCGCGTTCGAGCCGACGGAGTTGCTTCCCGAGCAGGTTGTCGAAGTGCGCGCGCAGCAGCTTCGGCTTCGTCTCGGCGGCCGGGTGGTGCGCTACGACGAGCGCACGCTTCACCCCGAACACGGCCATCGACTCGAGATCCTGGTCCGTCAGGTACTCCGGGTGGAGGTGCGCGTCGAAGAGTTCGGGAGCCGGTTCCGCCATCTTGAACGGCCGATGCTACGCGAACTCAGCTCGCGGCGCGCCGTGGCTGGGCGTCGTTCCACCGGGAGATGAACTCGGGGAACTCGGGGGAGGGGCCTTCGTATCCAACGGCGGCGCTGAGCTCCGATGGAGGAACCGTGCGTCCCCGGTGCTTGCAGACGCCCTTCACCGCCCCCAGCGCGCACACAGTGCCTTTTCGCTCGAAGCGGTGCTCGAAGAAGAACCACTTCTCGTCCCAGCAGGCGAGCCGGGTGACGAGCTCGATGCGATCGAAGGCCTTGAGCTCGCGGAAGTAGGAGACGGTCGCGCTCCCCAGCACCGGAATCCACCGCCGCTGAAGCATGACCTTGAGCATCCCGGTCCGTTGCGTGTGCGCGAACCGGCCGAAGTCCATCAACGTGAGGTAACGCCCGTTGTTGACGTGGCCGTAGATGTCGAGGTCCATCGGCGAGATCTGCAGGGGCAGCCGGACCTCCTCGAGCACCGGAACCTTCTCCCGGCCCAGGCCCTTGACCCAGGTCGAGGACAACCGCGTGAGATAGCTTACGAGCATGGCTCGGTCCTATCGCCCGGGCCGGCTCGCCGCAGCAGGAAATGCGGACGGGCGCGTCAGCGAATGCGGACCGCGTCCGCGATCACCACCGTGCCGTTGCTCGCCCAGCGTGAGAGTCGGATGCGGTTCCAGCCTCGGGTGAAGGTCCACGTCCCGAGCGTGTTCCACTTCCCGCCATCGACCAGCTGGTTGACCGAAACCCGTCCGAGCTGCGTACCTGCGGCGTTCTCGATGAGGAAGGGCGCGGCCGAGGAGCGGTTGTTCCCCTGGGTCCACCAGGCGTCGATGGTACGGGTCGCGTCTTCCGGCAGGTAGAACCAGAAGTCCGCGGTGTCCGAAACCTTCGCCACGCTCGCGTAGTAGTAGCCCGTGCCGTAGTAGCCGCTCGTCGCGGTCGCGGCGGTCCAGTTGGCGGAGACCGCCGAGCGCGCGACGAGTGCGTCGTTCCGGGCGTTGTTGCTGTCCACCACGATGGGCGGCTTCGCGCCCCACACCGGATCGCTCTTGAAGGAGCCGTACAGCAAGGCGACGAGCGAGGATCCCCCCCACTTGCTCGTGCCGCACTGGCTGGCATAGGCGCCGACCCAGGGCGTGTAGGTGTAGAGCGCGGCGGTGGCGTTGTTGGCGGGCCTCACCGAGCAGCCGTCGAGCGTGCTCTTGGCGGCTCCCTTCTTCCAGCCACTGATCGTCGTCCCTCCCGCCTCGAGATCGTCCAGGTAGCCGCGGAACTTCGCCGCCGAGCACTCCACCTGGTTTCCGAAGCCCGACCACGAGCTGCTGCAGCCGCCGCTGTCAGGGCAGGCGCAGCCCGTCGCCTTGGCCAGGTTCTTCGACGTGCGGCTGCGAACCAGGCCCGACTCGGTCTCGATACGGGCGAGGATGTAGATCGGGTTGATACCGTAGGCCCGGCTGCGCTCGACGATCAGCGTGGCGGCAGACTTGCCCCACTGCGGATCGGTGTAGCCGGCGAGATAGCTGCTCTTCGCGCTGAGAAAGCTCTGCACCTGGGCCGCGGTGATCCAGTGGAAGCCGGCCATGTCGGCGTCCGACATCAGGTTGTGCATGTCGAGCGTACCCAGTGCCGCATCGAGCTCTCGGAGCTCGTCGCTGCGCGGATCCTCCGGGAGGTCCTCGACCTCGCCGCCGCAACCGGACAGGACTGCGATGAACCCCACTGCGAGAAGCGCTCTCCGGATTCCCATGCACACACCTCTGGGCGAGCGGCTAAGCACGAGGGATGCCATGCGGCGCAGAGGGGCTGCGCACCCGGAAAGCGCGACGCGGAGGCGAAAGTTCCGCGACACCTGGACGGAATCGTCAAGGAACGTGACGGTCTATCGCCTGATTCGCGGACAGGGTGCGCGTCGAGATGTCCTCGTTCGCGGCAGTGTCACCTGAGGGTGACGAAAGGCATTCTCTTCATCCGGAGGACTGGCTGAAGTTACGTCGGATTCGATCTGACAGCGGAGAAACCAGCACCGAGAACGAGCTTCGCGCAGCGACAATCGTTCAGGACACGACGCGACTGCAGCTTGCTATCGGTCCCGTAGAGTCGCAGCCGCATCCAGTCGCCCCAACCGCTGATCAGGCTAAAAGGTACAAACTTTCAGTTCCCCCGGTGAAAACCGTCTGCAATTGCCCCAGCAACACGTTCCACCACCCGAGCAGGGCACATCGTGTTTGACGATAGTTGTGCATACAGCACTGTTTCCTGGGCAGGTGTCCGGATAATCGCATTCCCCCTGCGCGGGGCGGCAAACAGTGCCCGCGGGAAGCAGTGCGTCGGGAGGACAAACCCCGTTAGAGCACATTTCGGGGGCATCACAGTCACCCGCCGCGCCGCGGCACATTCGATTATTGCAGTCTGTGTCCTGGCAATCGACGAGGCCGTCACAGTCATTGTCCGCGCTATCACCACAAGTGGTCTCAATCTGCTGTCCACCCGGGCACGAGCACTGCATCCCCTGACACGTGGCGCCGGATGTTCCGCACGTCAGGGAGTTGCAATCCGGATCTTGGCAGTCGATGCGGCCATCGCAGTCGTTGTCGATGCCGTCACCACAGGTGCTTTCGGCCTGCTGGCCGCCGGGGCAGGAGCATTGGTTCGACTGGCAGACGCGGCCATTCGAGCCGCAGGCGTCATTGGCGCAATCCGAGTCTGCGCAGTCGACGAGGCCATCGCAGTCGTTGTCTGCACCGTCTCCGCAGGTGGTCTCAGCCTGCTGTCCGCCTGGGCACGCGCACTGGTTTGACTGACAGACCCGGCCATTCGCACCGCAGGGGTCATTATTGCAGTCCGAGTCTGCGCAGTCGATGCGTCCGTCGCAGTCATTGTCGGCGCCATCGCCGCAGGTGGTTTCGGTTTGCTGCCCACCGGGGCAGGCGCACTGGTTTGACTGACACACCCGGCCGTTCGCACCGCAGGAGTCATTGGCGCAGTCCGAGTCGGCGCAGTCGATAGGGCCGTCGCAGTCGTTGTCCGCACCATCGCCGCACGTGGACTCGGTTTGCTGCCAACCGGGGCAGGTGCACTGGTTCGACTGACACACCCGGCCATTCGCACCGCACGCATCGTTGACGCAGTCCGGGTCTTGGCAGTCGATCAGGCCGTCGCAGTCATTGTCCATGCCGTCGCCACAGGTGTTTTCGGCGTCCTCGCCACCAAAGCAGCTGCATTGACCCGTGGACGTGTCGCAGTTCGGCGTCGCTCCTCCGCAATGCGAGTCATCAACGCAGTCTACGCAGTTCTGCGTTGTGGGATCGCACACGTGTGGTCCACAACTCGCTCCTTCGCACCGGGGATCACCGCAGGTCTCCCCCAGGCAGACATCACTGCCCGAGCAGTTCATTTGGTTGCAGTTCTTGTCGAAGCAGGCCCCTTCAAGGCATTCCTGAGCTGAAGAACATGGACAGGAGAGCCGACAGGTGCCCATCACGCATACTTGGTGCTCGCCACAGTCTTCCTTCCGGCTGCAGTAAGTTGGCTCAAGACCCGCGTCGAGAATCGGTGTGAAACCGGAATCTTCTCCGTCGGGCGTAGGAATTGGCCCGACTCCACCGGCATCGGGAATCGCATTACGTTGGAAGCACACACGGATTTGGGTATCGCAGTACGCGTCGCTTGGGCAGTCCGTGTCTTGCGTGCAGGTAGTTCGTGGCCCGCAACCGCCCAGCAACAGGACCGTCAAAAAGGAGGCGACAAGAAAGACCGGTTTCAGCATGTTCACGCGTTTCCCTCCCCCGTAAAGCCACCCACTGCGCCACGCGCGAGTTCTCGGCTCCAACATGTGCTGAGCCGATGTGGCTGCTTCAGCACACCTCGTCCTACTCGGGGCCGAGAATTGGGCTCAAGCGATCAACCCCGCTTTCGCGGCGATCGCTTGGATACTCGACAAATGCATGAGATCCAGACGCTGGACCAGCCGGTTCGCCGTGAGCATGAAAGTGGGCCGGCGGCCTCGGCCGATCCTCCGACAACGAGGAATCACCTGATCCAATCCGTCCAAGGGATCGGATCAGGCTCAGTCGTACGTCGTGCGACCGAGTGTTGACTACTTTCAGTGCCGGGTTACGCCGAGAGGCGAACCTTCTTGTTGGGCCTGAACTGGATTGGGCCTGAACGAAAAGCGCCCCGTCCCTCCAGGAAAGAGAGGGGCGGGGCGCAGTGACTGCTCAGCGTGTTGGATTCGCTCAGCGCGACGCGCGTCGGCGGCGGCGCCACAGCACCAGGCCGGCGACGCCGAGGGCGATGGGACCACCCGCTGCGGCGCAACCCGACTTGCCATTCGTCTCACCGGTCGTCGGCTCCACCGGGCTCTCGGTCCCGGCGGTCGGGGGCGTGCCGGGCGTGGAAGGCGGCGTCGAAGGATTCGAGGGCTCCTCCGGATTCGACGGCTCCTCCGGCGGCTGGGTTCCCGGCGTCTGGGTTCCCGGCGGCAGCGGCTTGGTGATCGTGAAGTTGTCGTACGTCTGGCCGTCCGCGCCGATCATCCGTCCCTCGAGCGTGTCGCCGCGGGTGCGCACGTCCAGGTAGCCGATGTTCGTGTTGTCGCGCTGGGCGCTCCACGGCGCCACGTCCTGGGTGAAGTCGCGCTCTTCGGAGCCGTTGCCCACCACCGCGTAGATGATCCCGCGTTCGCCCTCGGGGGCGACCTCTGTGCCCTTCATCGGCCTGGTGCGCTCGTAGAGGTGATCATCCCCGGAGAGGACCAGGTTCACCCCGTTCTCCTCGAAGATCGGGATCAGCCGTGCGCGCAGCTCCACGTTCTCCGGGTGGGTCTCGGGATCGCCGTACTTACCGCCGGAGAAGAGGGGATTGTGCATGAGGACGACCTTCCAATGGGCCTTGCTGGCCTTCAGGTCATCGCTCAGCCAGGTGAACTGCTCCTCGATGTCGCACTCGGGGTGACTCGTCTCCCCCACCAGGCAGATGCTGTCGAGGATGCTGAAGTGCACGTTGCCCCAATCGAACGAGTAGTAGCGCTCGGTCCCGCGCGGGTTGTTGGTGGGAACGACGAAGTTTGCGAGGGACGTCTCGAGGTCGTCCGCCGCGTAGTCATGGTTTCCGAACGCGGGGTAGAGGGGGATCTCGGCGAACAGCGAGCCCATCGGGGCGAGGAAATTCGCGGTGAACTCCTCGTCGGTTCCATCGCTGTAGATGTTGTCGCCGACGGTGACGAGGACTTCGGGGCGCTGGGCGAGGATCTGGTCGGCCACGGAGGTCTGGGCCGCGGTGCCCTTGCCGAAGTCACCGATCACGCCGAACTGCACGTCGGTCGTGCCGGGGGCGGGCGCAGTGCGGAAGCGCTTCTCGGGTTCGAGCACGCTGCCGCAGGCCTCCACGGTGTAGCGATACTCGGTGCCCGGCTGCAGCCCCTCCAGGCGGACCTCATGCTGCGCCTGCGACTCGGACGAGGCCGCCACCTGCTCGGCTTGCTCTCCGGCCGCGAAGCGAACCTGCGCAGGGCACGCCTGATCCGCGCGGAACACCACGACGGCACTGTTCGGGGTGACCGACTGTAGGTACGGACGGTTGACTGCCTGCGCCGCCTGAGCACTGCCGACGAAGAGGAGTCCTGCGGCCACGGCGAGGCCGACGCCACGACATGCGTTTCCTTGGGTCATGGCAGGCTCAACGATCCGGAGCGCTGGATGCTTCCAGCTGCGCTCGAACGGCTTCCTTGATGGCGGGCATGCAGAGGTCCGCCCACCGCTCGTAGCCTGCTGACGACGGATGGAAACCGTCCGGGCAGAAGTACTCGGGATGAGATGGAACCTCGCGCTGGCTGAACCCGAACAGGTCGACCACCGCGAAGCGCCGACGGGCGGCGAGTGCGTCGAAGTGCCGGTTGAGCTGCCGGATGCGCTCGGTGATCGCCGCGCGTGAGAGCCCCACCCATGCCTCGGCGGCGGCCGCGGCCGGCGTGAGTGCCAGATCGATGAGGTTGCACACGACGACGTGAGCGCCGGTTGCTGCCAGCGCGTCCGCGATCGCGGTCACGTTCTGGGCGAAGGTCGCCTCGGGGACCAGCCGCCATACGTCATTGCTGCCGATACCGACCGTCACCAGGTGCGGCTTTCGCGTGCTGGCGCGCGGCAGTTGCCCCGTCACGAGATCGCTGCTGACGGCGCCGCTCTGGGCCAGGTTCAGGATCCCGATCGGCACGCCGTCGACCTTGAGCGCCTGGTAGATGCGCTCGGGGTAGCCGCCTCCGGAAGAGGCGCCCACGCCGACACCCGTCGAGTCTCCGACCGCGATGTATCGGAACACGGAGGAACGACGACGACGGGCTAGGCGGGGACGAGCTGGGCTTCGACTTCGATGTCGATCTTGTCGCCCACCAGGAATCCGCCGGCCTCGAGCGCCTGGTTCCAATGGAGTCCGAAGTCCTTGCGGTTCAGCGAGGTCTCGGCGTGGAACAACTGGCGCATGTTCCCCCACGGGTCCTTCATCTGTCCGAGGTGCTCCACGTCCAGCGTGACGGGCTGTGTCACGCCGTGCATGTCGAGCGTGCCCTTCATCTTGAGCTTCTTTCCGCTGCCTTCCATTCCGGTGCTCCGGAAGCGCAACTCGGGGTGTTGCTGGACGTTGAAGAAGTCGGCCGAGCGGAGGTGCTCGTCGCGCTTGTCGTCACGGGTGCTGATGCTCGCCGTGTCGATCGTCACGTCTACCTTCCCGTGGGAAGGATCGTCGTCGGGCGACTCGACGGTTCCGGTGAGCTTCGTGAAGGTGCCGCGGACCTTCGCCACGACCATGTGGCGAACGGTGAAGGTCACCTCGCTGTGAGACGGATCGATGTTCCACTTCCCCATGTGACTGCCTCCCTGCGCCAACCCCTGTGGGACTGATCTGGCAATCAGATAGGCACGTCGCGCAGTCACGGCATTTCGCTGCTCACCCTGACGTCGAGCGGACGCTCGGGTGCACGCGGAAGGGAAGGGACTTCCGTCTCTCGGAGCGTTCGGGCAGGTTGCGCCCGCGGAGTTGGGGGAGCAACCGAGTTGAGCACGATTATCGGCATGGGCCGGGTTCTCTTCCGCTTCCGCAGCTTCACCCCGGTCCCGGTGATCGCGTTCCTGCTCTGGCGTCTCGCCCAGACGCGTGGGGTCGCGGGCCCCGGTGGTCCGACCATCGATGCCCTGCTCGACCTGACCGGGCTCGTCGTCGCGTCCCTTGGCCAGTCGCTCCGGTTCTACACGCTGGGCCAGGTGTCGGAGGGCACCAGCGGCCAGGGCTCGGTGCTCGAGGCCACGACCCTGAACACCCGGGGCCCATATGCATACGTGCGAAACCCGCTGTACCTGGGAAATCTCGGGATCATCCTCGGGCTGCTGCTGATCGCCCACGACGTGTGGGCATATGCGATCGGCCTCGGGTTCTTCTTCGGCGAGTACTTCTTCATCATCCGCGCCGAGGAGAACTTCCTCCGCGAGCTTTACGGCGCGCAGCACGACGAGTTCTGCCGGAAGGTGCGTCGCTGGGTGCCGCGCCTGACCCCGGCCTACGGCGGGAAGCTGCGCAATGGCTTCGACGTCCGCCGCGCGCTCAAGAAGGAGCACAACCCGTTCGCCGCATGGGCCACCGGAGCGATCGTGCTCATCGGCTGGGAGGCGTGGGCGCGCGGTCCGCTGGATTCCCGGATGCTTGCGCTCCTCGTCTCGCTCGAGGTGATCGTCGTGGTGACCTTCGCGACGATCAAGGCGTACAAGCGCGGGCTGATCTGGTCGGCCTGGGACTGAATCCGTTCGGGCGGGTCAGATCACCGGGAGCTCTTCGCGTGGAACGAGCGGGAACGTGTCTTCGATCCGTGCGAGGTCGTCCGCATCGAGTTGGAGTGTCGCGGCCTCGGCGTTCTCCTCGACGTGCGAGCTGCGCGACGCCTTGGGGATGAGGAAGACGTTCGGGTGGCGTGCCAGGAAGGCGAGCGCGACCTGCCGAGCGCTGACCCCATGTTTGTGGCCGATCTGCTGCAGCATCTTTCCCCGGAGGCTCTGGGCGGAGGGGAATCGGCCCGAGCCGAACGGGCTGTAGCCGACGACGGCAATCTGATGCTCCGCACAGTACGGGATCAGCTCGGCCTCGATGTGTCGTTCCTGGAGGTAGTAGGCGACCTGGTTGCAGGCGACCCGGCCCTCGCCGGCGACCTGAAGCGCTTCGTGGAGATCGCTGACGTCGAAGTTGCTCACGCCCCACTGGAGAATCTTGCCTGCCCGAACGAGCTCCTCGAACGCGGTGAAGGTCTCCTCCAGCGGGTGCTCACCGCGCCAGTGCAGCAGGTACACGTCGAGGTGATCCGTCCCGAGCCGGCGCAGGCTGCGCTCGCAGGCCTTGATGGTTTCATCCCGTGAGGCGTGGGACGGGAGGACCTTGGAGGCGAGGAAGAGCTTGTCCCGGTAACGGGGGACGATCTCGGACAGCAGCTTCTCCACGTCCCCATCACCATAGACTTCGGCGGTGTCGATGTGGCGCAGCCCCAGCTCGATGCCCCGCTCGAGCGCGCTCAGGACCTCTTCCGGGTCGTCGAGCTCCATGTGCCAGGTCCCCTGTCCGATGACCGGGACTTTCGTGCGGTGTGGCCCAAATCGACGGAGCGGAACGGACACGGGCATGTCACGAATCTAGAGGCGTCCCGGCCGCGCATCAGGGGCGAGCACCCAGGTGGTCGACGCCCCACTCCCTGCACAGGGAGCGGGTCAGGAACGCATCCAGTCGCGCCTGGACCCACTCGAACTCCCGCAGCGCCAGGTTGAGCTCGGCCTGTCTGAGGTTGACCGCGGTCTGCACCAGCTCGAGGCTGGTGGCCCGGCCGATCTCGAACGAGCGCCGCGTGAGGCGGTCGGTCTGCAGCGCCAGCTCGCGCGCGCTCTGCGCGGCCTCGACCAGCTTCCGGGCGACCTCTTCTCCCCGACGCGCGCGTTCGACCTCGAAGAAGACCTCGCGTCGGCGTGCCTCGGCGGCGACCACCGCAGCGGCCTCGGCCCCCGCGCGCTCCTCGATCAGCCCTCGTCGAAGCCCTCCTTCCCAGATGGGCACGCTGAGCACGGCCGCCACGCTCCACAGGGACACCCGCCCCGGACCGGGCGTCGTCGTGAACGCGCCGATGTTGCTGGCCAGGTCCACCCGGGGGAGATAGCCGGCCGCCGCCTGCGCGCGGCTCTGGGCTGCAGCCTCCACCTGCTCCCTTGCGGCCACCAGATCCGGACGGAGCTCATCGTGTGCGAGCGGCCGGCACGCCTGATGGGTCTGCGCCACCAGTCCATCGAGCACGAATTCCGGAACCACTCCCACTTCGCCGTCGATGCCCAGGGCCAGCCCGAGCGCCTCGCGCGTGCGTCTCAGCTGCTCGTCGCCGGTGATCAGCGCGGATCTGGCAACCGCGACGTCCTGGTTCACCCGGGCAACGTCGAGCTGGGTGGCCGCGCCGAGCTCGAAGGTCCGTTCGGTCAACGCAGACCGTTCCAGCGCCTGGCGAAGGCTGGTGCGGTTGATCTCCGCCGCGCGCTCGGCCGAGACCACGGCGACCAGGGCGCGAGCGAGGCCCTGGGTGATCCGGCGGTGGACGTCGCTCAGGTTGGCCTCTGCGCTCCGGGTGTTCGCCTGCGCGCTGGAGAGTCCGCGATACGCGGCTGCATCGAAGACGGTCTGCGACAGCGAGAGCGCCGCCGTGCCCAGCGGTGAAGTGGGGGTGCGCGCCGAATCCGTGGCCGCGCCCCCGAACGTCGACACGCCGCCGACGCTCCCCAGCGGGATCGAGGGATGAAGCACATCGATGCCCACCGCCACGGAGGCCTGCAGGAACGGGAGCAGCTCGGACAGCGCCTGGCGCCAGCGCCCCTCGGCGCGCAGCAGACTGGCCTCGGCCGACTCCAGGTCGGTGGAGCGCTCCTGCAGGAGCCGGTATGCCTCCTCCCACGAGGACAGCACGTGCGGCGGCCGCGGTGCCGGGGCCAGCATCGGGTCCTCGACCGGCGGCTCGGCCAGGACCACCGGACCCCACAGCAGCGCTGCCGAAAGGGTGGGGATGACGAACGTGCGCATCATCAAGCGCCCCCGAATTGGCTCCGATACGGCCCCATGGCGTCTTGCGTCTACATCAGACGCGGTGCTAGCACCCGGCCGATATGAACAGGCGCTCAACTGGCCCGATCGCGCCGCCTGCAACGCCGCGTGGCGAACGTACCCGCCGGAAACTTGTGGACGCGGCCGAGGCAGTCTTCGGGCAGAAGGGCTACGAACAGGCCTCCATCGCCGAGATCACCCAGAAGGCGGGGGTCGCGCTCGGGACCTTCTACGTCTACTTCCCCGACAAGAAGACGCTCTTCGTCGAGACGGTGGACAACCTGGGCAGGCGGCTTCGGACGGAGCTGTCCGAGGCCATCGAAGGCCGCCCTGATCGGTTCGAGGTCGAGGAGGCGGGGATCCGGGCCTTCCTCGCGTTCGTGCGCCGACACAAGCTGCTCTATCGGGTCGTCCGCCAGGCCGAGTTCGTCGATCCCGACTGCTTCCGCCGCTACTACGAGAACCTCGCCATCCCCTACGCGCGCGGGCTCGAGGAAGCGATGCGAGCGGGCCAGGTGCGGAAGATCGACCCCGAGGGGCTGGCCTGGATCCTCATGGGGCTCTCCGACTACCTCGGCATGCGCTACGTCCTGTGGGGAGGGCGTCGATCCGCCGACGACACCGTCGCGCTGGCGGTCGACTTCATCCGCCGTGGCATCGAGCCCTCCCACAGGTCAAAGTCCTAGCGCGCGTGCTCCATGAGGAAGGAGAACGCGAGCTTCTTGAACTGCTCCGGCTTCTCGAGGTGAGGGCTGTGGCCGGTCTCCGGGAAGACCTCCTCCTTGTAGCGACCGCCGTTGGCGACGTAGCGGTCGAGCACGGTGCGGGTCTGGGCGACCATGGGCTGGGGCGGGAACACGTCCTCGCCCGGCCAGCCCGGAACCGCGCCGAGCTTGCCGAGAAAACCGAAGTCGAACAGCGACGTGTCGGAGACGATCACGTCGTGGGAGCCGCGGATCCACAGCACGTCCGGCTTCACCGACAGCTCCGCAAACGCCGACAGGTTCATGTACTTCGGAGACAATGAGTTGTTGATGCCGGTGGTCCCCGGCGCGACCCCCGGCCAGTTCGCCGTGGCGACCGACGGACCCGGGTAGTGGACGTCCGCGACGCGGGTGGAGAGCACCGAGTCGACCAACTGCTCTTCATCGGGCGCGCGGAAGGGGGGCTTCACGTAGCAGGTGTTGAACACGTTCCGCGGTGCCGTCTGGCCCTCCGACGACCGGTCCTTCTTCCCGAGCCGTTGCACGAACTCCGTGTTCACCGTTCCTCCGCCGGAGCCGGCGAAGTCCGGAAAGCACGGCGTGCCCTGGGCATTACGGGTGCCGCCGAACCCGAACGGTGAGACCGGCGCCTCCAGCACCATCCCGGCAACGCGCTCCGGGTGGTCGATCGCAAGCTGCATCACCACGCCGCCGCCCATCGAGTGGCCCACGAACAGCGCCCGCTTCACCTGGAGCGTGTCGAGCAGCGCGATGAGGTCGTCGCTGTGGTCCCGCATCCCCCGAGTCGCGTCGATCGGTGCGGGTTCGGTGTCGCCGTAGCCGCGGAGGTCCGGGGCGATCCCGCGGAAGCCCGCCGGAAGCTCTTGCATGAGCACGTCGTAGAAGTACGACGACGAACAGTTGCCGTGCACGAACACCACCGGAAATCCGGCGGTGCCGCTCAAGCGAACATGCTGAGTAAGCCGTGAAGTCTTGATGTCCCGGGCTTCCATGTCTGCTCCTTGCTAACGGGTGGTTCGAGGGGTCAAGCGCAGCTCGCGCTTGAGGATCTTACCAGCCGCGGAGATGGGGAGGCTGGTGCGCAGCTCGATCGCCTTGGGGACCTTGTAGCGGGCGAGCCGGGTGCGCAGGTGCTCGATGAGTTCCTCCTCACGGGCATCCGCGCCGGGCTTCAGCACCACGAATGCGAGGCCGACCTCACCCCACTTTGGGTCGGGAGTGCCTACCACCGCGCACTGCTGCACCGCCGGGTGGGTGTAGAGGGCAGTCTCGACCTCGACCGGGTACACGTTCTCCCCACCCGAGATGAACATGTCCTTCTTCCGATCCACGATGAAGAAGAAGCCGTCCGCATCCCGGCGCGCCATGTCCCCGGTGTGGAACCAACCGTCCTCGTCGAAGGCCTTGCTGCTGGCGGCCTCGTCGTTGAAGTAACCGGAGAAGAGCACGGGCCCCTTCAGCACCAGCTCGCCGACTTCGCCCACCGGTACCTCCCGGCCGTCGTCGTCCAGCAGGTGCGCTTCGACCGTGTGGTTGGGCCGTCCGATCGAGCCGGCCTTGGTCACAGCGTGCTCGGGCCCCATGCTGAACAGCCCGGGGCCGGCTTCGGTCATTCCGAAGCCCTGCTTGAACGTCACCGGATGAATCTTGCGCCACTCCTCGATCAGGGGGACGGGGAGGGGGGCGCCGCCGCTCGTGAGGAACCGGACGTGGGAGAAGTCCGTCTTCGCGAAGTCCGGCGACTGAAGGAGCTGCTGGTACTGGGCGGGCACTGCGAAGAGCAGCGAGACCTTCTCGGTCTCCACCAGCCGCAGCATCTCCTCCGGATCCCAGCGCCGCATGATCACCACGGTGCCGCCCGACGTGAGCAGCGGGAGTGTGTACACGAGCAATCCGCCCGTGTGGAACATGGGCGTGTGGGTCAGGGTGATGTCTTCCGGGCGCAGCTCGTGGATCAGCGTGTTCAGGGTGTTCCACGCCACCATGCGGTACGAGATCCGCGCGCCCTTGCTCTTGCCGGTGGTGCCGCCGGTGAACAGCAGGCAGAGCGTGTCGTCGGCGGAGATGGCCTCATGGCGGATGGGTGCGTCAGGCGCGCGCGAGAGGGCCTCCGCATAGGGCACGCTGCCGGAGATACCCTTTCCGTCCAGGTGGACGCGGCGGGCCTCCGGCGCCCCGTCCCTGCACGCGACCTCTACCGTCGGCGCGAAGTCGTCGCTGTAGAACAGCGCGCGCGGCTGGGTATCCCGGACCAGCTCCGCGAGCTCGGCGGCGTGGAGCCGCCAGTTGTACGGGACGAAGATGGCGCCGAGCCGGGCGCAGGCGAACAGCACGTCCAGGTACTCGACGCCGTTGTGCGCGACCAGGCCGACCCGGTCACCGGGGCCCACGCCCACGTCGTCCCGAAGAAACCGCGCCAGCGCATCAGCGCGGTCGCTCATCGCCTGATAGGTGAAGCGCCCCGCGTTGCCTTTGGCTGCATCCACTACCGCCAGCGCCTCTGGCCAGTAGAGGGCGCCGCGACCCATCCAGTCCCCCGTGAACATCGGTGCCTCCGCGGTCTTGAAAGTTGAAGGGTGATTCAGGTGTGCGACAGAGGGGTAGCACGCCGGATTCTAGAGAGTCAAAGACAGGTCACGCGAATGTATTAAGAGGTGCCCATGAAGCAGATCCGAACGCAGCTCGGCGGACTGGACGTCCTCATTCTGGATCCGGATGACGCGCAGCGTCCTGCCGACGTGAACGTCGTCCTCTGTCACGGTTTCGGCGCCCCCGGCGACGACCTGGTCGCGCTGGGGCCCGAGCTCGCCCAGCTCGTTCCGTCGCTCTCTTCGCGTGTGCGCTGGGTGTTCCCCGAGGCGCCGCTCTCCCTGGCTGATCAGGGGCTCCAGGGCGGGCGCGCGTGGTGGCTCCTGGATCTGGAGCGGATGATCCAGGGACGCGATTGGGACCGCTACATGCAGGAGGTCCCGGAGGGGCTCACCCGGGCGCGGCGGATGGCCATGGCCATGCTCGAGGAGCTCTCGCTCAGGACCCGGGTGCCAGTGGGCCGGACGATCCTCGGAGGATTCTCCCAGGGCGCGATGCTGACGACGGACCTCGCGCTGCGCGCCGAAGAGGCACCGCTCGGTCTGGTGGTCCTGTCGGGCGCGCTGGTGTCACGTCCGGAGTGGGAACAGCGGGCGTCGCGTCGAGCGGGGCTGCAGGTGTTCCAGAGCCACGGACGGCAGGATCCGATCCTTCCCTTCCAGGTGGCGGATCAACTGCGCGCGCTGCTGGAGACGGCGGGGCTGAAGGTCGAGTTCGTTCCCTTCAACGGCCCGCATACGATTCCGGCCGGCGCGTTGACCGCGCTCGGCCGGTGGATCGAAGCAAGACTTCCTGCCTGAATCGTCAGTTGTTCGAAGGCGTCTCGGACTTCAGCTGGTCGAGGAGCGCATCCCGCGCGGCCGGGTCGATGTTCTCGAGAACCTTCGGCGTGACCAGCCGCAGAAAGGCGAGCTGCGCGGGCAGAGGCATGTTCGCCAGCTCCGTCGCAATCTTCTCGAGGTCCGCGCCGATCTTCTGGATCTCGGTGGGAGGCGTGATCTTCATCTCCTCCACCTTCAACTCCGGCTCCAGATCGTCGCGACGGTTACGCTTCTCATTCGCCATTCGTATTCGTCTCCTCGATGGGGTTCGAGTCCCGATTGTAGACAGTTCGGCGGAAGTGAAGCGTCCCGTCGCGTGCAGCCCCCGCCGTCCGCGCCCACGTACGGCAGGCAGGCGACGAGGCCAACTGAACCGCAGTCGCGCCGTCGCCTCAGCCGGCGCGACCCGACGGACGCCCCACCCCGTAGTAGGTGAACCCCAGGCTGCGCAGTGCCTCCGGATCGAAGAGGTTCCTCCCGTCGAAGACCACCGGCGTCCGCATCAGCCCCTTCACCTTGTTCATGTCGGGTCGGCGGAACTCGTTCCACTCCGTGACGAGGAAGAGAGCGTCTGCTCCTTCGACTGCCCCATAAGCGCTCGGGGCGAAGGCGATGCGGTCGCCGAAGCGCTTGCGCGCGATCTCCACGGCCACCGGGTCGTAGACCTGCACGCGCGCTCCCTTGCCGACGAGGCCCTCGATCAACTCCACCGAGGGCGCCTCGCGCATGTCGTCCGTCTTGGGTTTGAACGCGAGCCCCCAGACGGCCACGGTGACGCGCGCGAGATCCCCGAAGTGCTTCAGCGCCTTGTGGAGCAGGACGCGCTTCTGCCGCTCGTTGGTGCGCTCCACTGCGCGCAGGAGATCGAACTCGATCCCGAACTCGCGCGCGGTGGCCACCAGCGCCTTCACGTCCTTGGGAAAGCACGAGCCTCCGTAGCCGACCCCGGGGAACAGGAACGGGTAGCCGATCCGTCGGTCCGCGCCCATGCCCTTGCGGACCATGTCGACATCGGCATGGACCTTCTCGCAGAGAACGGCGATGTCGTTCATGAACGAGATGCGCGTGGCCAGCATCGCGTTCGCCGCGTACTTGGTCAGCTCCGCCGAACGCGCGTCCATGTAGAGGATGGGGTGCTCTGTCCGCACGAAGGGCGCGTACAGCTCCCCCATGATGCGGCGGGCGCGCTCCGAATTCGTGCCGACCACCACCCGGTCCGGCTTGAGGAAGTCCTCGAGCGCGGCGCCCTCCTTCATGAACTCGGGGTTGGAGACGACGTCGAACTCCTCCGTCGACACGCGGGAGATGATCTCGTGGACCTGGTCGGCGGTCCCGACCGGGACGGTGCTCTTGTCCACCACGACCGTGTACTGCCTCAGCGCGCGGCCGATGTGCTCCGCCGCGGTGAGCACGTATTCGAGGTTCGCATCGCCGCCGTCACCCTCGGGCGTTCCCACCGCGATGAAGACGACCTGCGCTTCACCAACCGCCGGGGAGAGCTCGGTGGTGAAACGCAGCCGCTTGCGGTCGATGTTCTTCTTGAGGATCTCCTCCAGGCCCGGCTCGTAGATGGGAACCCGCCCCTGGCGGAGCGCCTCGATCTTCGCGACGTCCACGTCGATGCAGGTGACTTCGTTGCCGGTATCGGCGAAGCACGTCCCCGCCACCAACCCCACATATCCGGTGCCGACCACGGCAATCTTCATGTGTCTGGCCTCGCTGCTTCATCTACTCGCGATGGCTGCGGTGAAGTGCAACCCCCGGGCCGTCGATCAGCGCCCGCTGACCTTGCGCGTGCGGAGTTCACGACGTTCGCGGACGTAGGCCTCCACTGAGCGTGCGCGGTGCATCGCGGTGTGCTCGCGCAGGACCCGCCGCCGAGCGCGCTCGCCGATCGCGCGACGAGTCTCCTCCGGGATCGTGCGGAGGGCAGTCAGCGTCTCCTCCGGCGACCGGGTGAAGAGGATCTCCTTGCCGGGCTCGAAGATCGTCTCCAGCCCGGGCCACACGTCGCTGATCACCGGCACTGCGCAGGCGGCCGCTTCGAACAGGCGGACGCTGGGAGACCAGCCGGCGCGGATCATGTCGGCGCGGGTGACGTTCAGGGTGAAGCGCTGCGACGAGTAGAACCCGACGTGCTCCGGCGGCGGCAGGTGGTGGATGCGCTCCACGTTGGCGGGCCAGGCGAGGTCCTCCGGGTATTGAGGGCCGGCGACGACGAACCGTCCCTCCGACCACCTCCGCGCCGCGTCGAGCATGAGCCGCTCCAGCGGCGGTTGGCGGTCGGCGCTGTAGGTGCCGATGTACCCGAGGTCCCAGCAAGGCGCCGACTTCTGGGGCTGGTACAGCTCGGGATCGACGCTGCAGTACAGGGCCCGGGCCGCGGGCGCGCCCAGCTCGCGCTCGATCCGGTGCAGCGTGGGGCCGCCGGTGAAGGACAGGTACAGGTCGTAGCCGGGGATCAGGTCGGGCGAGAGGTACTCGAAGTCCCGGCGGGCCAGCTTGGCCAGCGTGACCGGCGTGTCGATGTCGTAGAACGCGGTGAGCCCGCGCGCGGTCTCCTGCACCCACCGCCCCACGGTGACGCCTTCGGGAACGTAGGAGCCGACGATCACCAGATCGGCATCGCGGATGTCGCGGGTGTGTGCGTCCCGGAGATCCTGCACGCTCTGGTACAGGGTGGTCTTTCCGAAGGGTGGGCTCTCGAGATCCCTGCTCTGCGCGTACCAGGGCACGTCGCGCTCGAGGAAATGGACGCGGTGCCCGAGCCGGACCAGCTCCCGCATGAGCCCGCGGTACGTGGTGGCGTGGCCGTTGCCCCACGACGAGGTGATGGAGAGCCCGAGGATGACGATGTCGAGGCGGTCGCTCATGGTGCGGCCCTCGCCTGCCGCGTGGGCAGGCCGAGGGCTTCCTCGACGCGTGCAGCGCGATGCAGGTAGGTGTGCTCCGCGAGTACGCGCTGCAGCGCGGCCTGACCGATCTCCCGGGCGCGTTCGGCGGGAAGGTCCTGGAGCTGGGCAGCGACCTCTTCGCCATCATGGGCGACGAGGATCTCCCGCCCTGGCTCGAGGAACTGCTCCACGCCCCGGAACGCGTCGGTGAGGATGCAGGCTCCGGCGCCAGCGGCCTCGAACACCCGGGTGGCCGGAGAGAAGCCAAAGCGCGCCATGCTGTCACGGTTGATGTTCAGCACGACGCGCGCGGTGCAATTCAGCGCGTTGTGATCGTCCGTGTACACGTGACCCAGGTAGTTCACGTTCGGGGGCAGCTGCTTGTCGCCCCAGCCGTTCCCGCCCAGCAGGAAGCGCTTCGACGGCAGTCGCGTGGCGGCCCGGAGGAAGAACTCCTCCACGCGCGCCTCCCGATCCGGAAGCCGGTTGCCGAGGAACGCCAGGTCGCCCTCGAAGCGCGGATCCGTCGAGACGAGGTGGTGCGTGTCGGGATCGAGCGCGTTGTAGATGGGCACGCACCGCTTCGCCCCGAACCTGGCATAGGCCTGCACCACGGGGTCGCCTCCGCCGTAGGTGAAGATCAGGTCGTATCGGGGCGCGAGGGCGCGGAAGGCGTCCTGCGGATTGCTCTCCATCCGCTCCAGGGTGGCCGGAGCGTCTACGTCCCAGAACACGACGCGTCGATCCGACGATTGGAGCATGAGCACTTCGCGCTCGAGCAGTTCGTCGAAGACCCCGACACCGGAGGCCTTCACCACGAGATCCGCGCGCTTCGCGTCCTCGAGGCACCGGTACATCGCGTGGGTCCCCTTGGCCGAGTACACGACCACGCGGGCCCACGGCGGGTCCTCCTTCAGATCGCGATGCTTCTGACGGTCGAACGCGTCGGGCTCGTAGAAGGTGATTTGGTGTCCGCGCGAGTGAAGGGCCCGGAGGATTCCGCGGTAGTAGGTGGCCGCGCCGTTCCAGTACGCGGACACCAGGCTCGAACCGAAGAAGGCGATTCGAAGACCTCTGCTCATGCGATGCTCCGTTCGGTGGAGGAGGGGATCCCGAGCCCACCGACGATCGCGAGCAGCTCGTCGACCCGGTGCGCGCAGGTGTGGCGGCGCTGCACCGTGCGCAGACCGTGGGTGATCAAAGCGCTCCGCAGGGCGTCATCGTTGAGGACGTCCCGGAGCAGGCGGGTCATCTCGGCGCCGGTGGGGGCGACCAGGAAGTCGCGACCGGGGGTGAAGAGCTGCTCGGTGTCGTCCCAGGGAGCGGAGATGAGCGGGATTCCACAGGCCAGCGCCTCGAACGGGCGGATGGTGGGAATCCCCGGCAGCGCGCGCACGTAGGGCCGGCGCGGGATGTGGACGGTGACCCGGGCGCGCGCGAACGCCACTGGGACCCGGTGGTTCGGCAGCCATCCGCCGAAGCGGCACCCGGACTCCGCGAGCGCCTGCAGACCGGGTTCCGGATAGCGCACCCCGTGCACCGTCGCGCGCAGCCCCAGCGTCTTCACCGGCTGGAGGAGGAATTCATGGAGCTCCGCGGTGCGCTCCTCGTCGCCCCAGTTACCGACCCAGACCAGGTCTGCGTCCCCCTCTTCCCTGACGGCCCCCTGCGCGCGCTCAAGGCCGGACGCGCGCTCCGGGGACGCAGACGCAGTCCCCTGCGCGCGGAGTGGGCGGAAGACGCGGGTATCCGCAGCTTCGTGCCAGGTCCAGGCGCGCTGGGTCCACCCACGCTTCAGATACAGGTCGCGGATCTCCCGCCCGAACGCCAGCACGCCATCGTAGTGGCGCAGGTCATACGCACCCATCGACGACTCATCCGTGACGCTTCGATGATGCGTGTCGTGGAAGAGCAGCTTGAACGATCCACCGCGCGCGCGCCTCTCGCCGATCCCCTTCACCAGCGCGTGTTCGTTCCACTCATGGACGATCACGACGTCCGCGCCGTCCAGCGCCTCATCCAGATCGAACCGCGCGAGCTCGTACCGGACCGGTCGCACCGCCGGGTACGTCTGGAGCACCTCCTCCAGCGCAGCCGCACCTCCCCGCTCCGCCAGGAGATTCTGGATGCTCCATGCGTCGCGCGGCTCGAAGACCCGCACTTCATGCCCACGGAAGACCAGTTCGCTCACCACGCCGCGGAGGAAGTGCGCGTTCCCGTGATTCCAGTCCGAAAGCAGCGAGTGACAGAAGACGACGATGCGCATGGTTCCTCGACAGAGGTCATGAAGACGAGATCCGGCCGTACTCCTCGAGCCATGCGTCCGTGAAAGCCTGGTGGTCGTAGCGCGCCGCACGGGTGCGTGCGCGATGGGACATCTGCATCCGCAGAGGGAGGTCGTCGATCAGCTTCAGCAGCGCGTCCCTGAGCGCGTCCTGGTCATCCGGCGGAACGAAGACCGCCGCGTCGCCCCAGATCTCGCGCAGCGAGGGGATGTCCCCGAGCACCAGCGCGCAGCCACTCAGCGCAGCTTCCAGCGGCGACAACCCGAAGGGCTCATAGCGCGCCGGCAGCGCGTAGATCGCGGCGCGGGACATCTCGACCGCCAGAGCCTCCGGCGCCAGCCGCCCCAGTCCCTCCACGCTGCTCCGCGACGCGAAGCCGTCGTCCGGCCGCGAAGGGTGCGCGGCTTCCCCCGCGACCCGCACCGGCCAGGGGAGCTCCGACGCGATCTCCGCCAGGGCCGCCACGTTCTTCGCCTCGTCCCACAGCCGCCCGGCGGAGAGAATGAAGGGCTCCTTCGTCGGGGCAGAAGCGAAGCGAACGCGACCGCGCGCATTGGCGATCACGCGGGCCGAAGCGAACGGCCCATAGTGCCGCTCCAGCGCCGAGAGCATGTCCCGGCTCGGCGCCACCACCCGGCTCGCCGCACGCAGGCCCCGGGTCACCTCCTGCCGGTAGCGGTCCCAGGAGGGCGGCGCCGGTTCACCCCTCACCGCCTCGAACCAGGAGAGCACACAGGAATGGCCCACCATCACCACCGGCGCAGGCCAGGGAAGCGTGCCGTGACAGAAGTTGTTGAGGTGGACGACCTCCGGACGGACCCGGCCCGCGATCTCCAGGAGCCATTCGCCCGCGCGCTCCACTTCCTCCCACGGGTCGTCCATCCACTCCAGCCGGTACGTGCTCTCGAAGAGCTCCACCCCGGGCACCCGCTCCGCGTCGCGCCATTGATCATCCGCGAGCGGGCGGCCCATCGTGCAGAGCACGACGTGGACCCCGCGGCGCCCCAGCCCCTCGCAGAGCTCGAGCGCATAGGTCCAGACGCCCCCGACCGTATCGGCGGTCATCAGGACGCGGCGCGGCTGCGCTGGTCGGCTACCCGGCATAGACCTCCCGAGCCCCGGGCTGTATCGGCTGCTGCCTTCGTCCGAGGTACTTGTCCTGGAGCCAGCGGTGAAGGCGGCTCACGCCTTCCTCCACCGTGACCCGCGGCGCCCATCCCGTCGCCGCCTGGAACCCGCGGATGTCCGACACGTAGTAGCGCTGATCCCCGGTCCGCCAGGCGTCGAAGCGGAGCTCGGGCCGGCGCTCCGTGAGCCTTTCGATCATCGCGACCAGCTCGAGCAGACTCACCGTCCGCTCCGGACCGCCGCCGATGTTGAACGCGCGTCCGGACACCTCGTGGATCCGGGACATCGCCAGCCGCATGGCGCGGACCAGGTCATCGACGAACAGGATGTCGCGGACCTGCATGCCATCGCCGTAGAGCGTGATCGGCTTGCCCTCGAGTGCGCGGATGAGGAAATGCGCCACCCACCCCTGGTCCTCGTTCCCGAACTGCCGTGGACCGTAGATGCAGCTCATCCGGAACACCGCGGTGCACAGCCCGTAGCTCCGCGCGTAGTCCAGGAGGTACTGGTCAGCAGCGCCCTTCGAGCACCCGTAGGGACTCTCGAACTCGACGGCCCGCTGTTCGGAGATTCCGAAGCGCCGCAGCGCCTCCGACTCCGGCTCGTAGCGGTCGTTCCGCTGTTGCAGCAGCACGTCCTCCAGCCCGCCGTAGACCTTGTTGGTCGAGGTGAACAGGACCGGTGGAGGTTCGGGCTGCGCGCGCACCGCCTCGAGCACGTTGAGCGTGCCTTGCGCGTTCACTTCGAAGTCGTGCATCGGAGCGACCAGCGAGGTGGTCACCGCGACCTGGGCGGCGAAGTGGTAGACCTCGGCCGCGCCATCCACGACCTCGCGCACCCGCGCCGCGTCGCGCACGTCGCCCACCGTCACCCCGAGCCGGTCCCCGTGCTGCTCGCGCAGCCAGCGGAGGTTCCGCTCCACGTTCACCCGGCCCAGGCTGTCGAAGACGTGCACCCGCCGCCCGTCCTCCAACAGCGCGTGCGCCACGTTCGAGCCGATGAACCCCGCGCCGCCGAAGATCACCACCGGGCGATCGCTCACGCGGCCTCCCGGACGGAGCGGCGCCGTGAGCGTGCGGAACGCCGGGAGCTGAGACAGCCCGTACTCGCTCCACAGCCGGAACAGCAGCTTCGGCGTCCCATCCTCGTGGCGCAGCCCATGGTGGTGCTCACGTTCGTCGACCGGGTTCACGCCCTCCGGTTTCGGGAGATCGCGCCCCGAGTACCAGTACGCCCGGGTCACCGGAGCTTCGAGCAGGTCCAGGAACTCACAGAGCTGCCGTCGTTCGTCGTGTCGCCAGGTGGAGTACCCGGCCGCGCTGATCCACAGCTCGCCCTCGAACCCGGCGGCGTCCAGGCGCATGCGCGCCGCGGAGACCAGCGTCTCCCATCCCGGCCAGGGTGCGTCGTGACTGTCGGGGAACCCGCGCAGGGCCATCGCGTCGGCCTGGTCGAGCACGCCCCTCCGGGAGAGCACCTCCCACCAACCCGGATCGAAGGGCGTGGTCCCGCCGAGGGCGACCTTCTTCCCCAGGGCGCGGGCCTTCTTCGCGGCGGCATCGAGAATCGCGGCGAACCGCGCCCCGTCCACGTCCTGCCGCCAGTCGTAGTCCCACAGGCTGCGCCCGTCGTCCCAGAGCTCGACCCACTCGAAGTGCCGGCCCAGCTTCTGGATGAAGCCCTCGACGAACGCCGCGAACGCCTCCGGCTCGCGCGTGCCCACCGAAGGTGGGACCTCGACGAAGCAGGGCACCACCTCGACCTCGCGCGCCGCGCGATTGATCAGCCACGTGTAGAACGCCTCGCCTTCGGGAGTGCTGCAGTCGGCGCCGGACACGCGCGTGCGCAGGTGGCGAACGCGGAGCCGGGCGAGATCCTCGAGCACCGCCTCGACCCGCGCGTGATCCCCCGGGCGGAAGTGCTCCGCGATCCCCAGCAGCGGCCCGGCCGCGTTCTCCTGACCGTGGCCGCTCATACGGTGAGCCCCCGCGACTCGAGCTCGCGGCGCATCTCCTCGACCCGGTCCACCGCGACCTGACCTTCGAGCCACCCCGCCAGTTCGCGCAGCCCTTCGTGGAAGGCGACCTTCGGCGCGTAGCGGAGGATCCTCCGCGCCCGGGAGATGTCCGAGTAGCAATGGCGGATGTCCCCGACCCGGTACTTGCCCGTGACCTCCGGGCGCAGCGAGGTGCGGCCCATGATCTCGCCCATCTGCCGGGCGACGTCGGACACCGACCATGCCGTGCCGCTGCCGATGTTGAAGACCTCGCCGTCCGCGTCCCCGACCTCGAGCGCGAGGCGACAGGCCTGCGCCACGTCCTTCACACTGACGAAGTCGCGCTGCTGGTGACCGTCTTCGAAGATCAGCGGCGGCTTCCCATTGAGGAAGCGCGACGCGAAGATCGCCAGCACGCCGGTGTACGGGTTCGAGAGCGCCTGGCGCGTGCCATAGACGTTGAAGAACCGGAGCGCCACGGTGGGGATCCCGTAGGCGCGGCCGATCATCAGGGACATCCGCTCCTGATCGTATTTGCCCAGCGCGTAGACCGAGGACAGGGTGGGGGTCTTCCACTCCGGCGTGGCCACCGGCGTGAGCGGCTCGCTGAGTGATCCCGTGGGCTCCCATCTCGACTGACGAAGCTGCTCGGGCGTGCGCTCCGCGTTCGAGACCATCTTCGCCGACGCGTCCTTGTACAGGCCTTCGCCGTAGATGCTCATGCTGGAGGCGACCACCAGGCGACGCACCGGATTGCGGATGAGCGCCTCCATCAACACCGCGGTGCCCATGTTGTTGGTGGCGGTGTACTGGGCCACCTCGTACATGCTCTGGCCCACCCCGACCGCCGCGGCGAAGTGGTAGACCGCATCGACCCCCTTCAGCGCGCGCCGCACCGCCTCCGGGTCGCGGACGTCGCCGACCAGCAGGTCGATCTCCGGGTCCAGGTACTCAGGTCGTTTCTGGCCAGGGCCATGCACCTGGGGAACGAGCGCATCCAGCGCGCGCACGTCGTACCCCTGGGCGAGCAGCTCGTCCGCGAGATGCGATCCGATGAACCCGGCGCCGCCGGTGATCAGCACGCGTCCCTTCATGTGTCCTGTCCTCCAGACGCTCGGAACTCGAGCACCTTCCACGGAGACAAGGTCGGCACAGGCAAGCGACGGTGCAACCGCGCGGTCAGCCTCATCGACCGGCAGGGCTAGCACGGGAGGTCAGAGGTCTGGGCGCGATCAGGTCACAGGCCATCCGGAGAACACTTGAGCGTCACGGTGAACGACACAACCCGCGTCTCGAGTGCTCAGCGGAGAATGCTGCAACGGAACGCGCGAAGGACGCGCGTGACTGTCACGCAGCGCGCGGAAGCAGGCCGCGCGTCTGACGCTGGACCAGCGAGGCGTAATGGCCGTGCAGGCTCATCAACGCTTCGTGCGTGCCGGACTCGACGATCTTCCCATCGCGGAGGACGAGAATCCGATCCGCGTCGAGGCGATAGGGCGAACAATTGCGGGTCGGCGAGGAGAGGGGAGTGGTGGGGGGCGTAAGATGGGAGCGGCGAACGCGAAGTGGAGGCGCTCGAGGTGTAGATGCCTGGCGGCGGTGGGTGGTCGCGGCGATGCCCCGGGCAGAGGCATGCCCGTGCGGGTGACGCGGGAGAAGGGTTCAGGCGC
>JBAWAM010000088.1:0-7877 GCA_049589315.1 Myxococcaceae bacterium | reverse complement strand
AGCATCTGCAGCGTCTGGGAGCAGGAGCTCGTGCCCAGGGCGTGGGCCGTGCCCACGTACTCCTTGAATGCGGACTCGAACTCCCTGAGGTTGCTCCCCAGGATGAGCTGCCGCGACAGGAGTATCTGTTCGATGTCGCGGAGGATGAGCGGGATATCGGCTTCCGGGATCGTGGGCTTGACGTTGTGGATCATGAGAGCCTCGAGAGCAGCTCCGAGATGCCCTCGGAGAGGTCCACCGTGGGCTGCCATCCGAGCCTGGCCCCGGTCATCGTGACGTCGAGGTAGCGCGTCTGGTATCCCGGCCGCTCGTCCATGACGACGTCCACGGGCCGAACCATCCGCTCCTGGATGAGGCGTGCGCAGTGGACGAGGCTCGTGGCCTCGCCACTGCCGACGTTGATGACGGCGTCGAGGCAGCTGGAGTTGCTGGCACAGAGCAGGATGGCCCTCGCCACATCCGTCACGTGAACGAAGTCCATGGCGAGCGTCGAGCTCGTCAGGGAGATCCTTCCGGTGGTGCGGGCGGACTGGCAGACGTTGTTGATGAAACCGCCCTTGCCGAGGTGCGTCCCGGTGCCAAAGCCATACACGTTCGAGAGGCGCAGGATGGTGTGGGGCACGCTCCTGACGATCTCCTCGCACGCCCACTTGAGCGACCCGTAGAGGTCGTCGGGTGCTGCAGGGTTGTGTTCGGCGATCGGGTTCGGAGGGCTCCGCACCGTGCCGTAGACCGCGATGCTGGAGGCGAAGATGAAGTGCTTCACTCCGGCCTGTCTTGCGGCGTCTACCAGGCGGGAGGTCAGGACGACGTTGCTCTCCACCGCCTCTCTGGGGTGCTGCTGGCAGAATCTGGCACCGCCGCCGCCGGCGAGATGGACGACGCAGTCGACGCCCCGAAGTCGTTCCACGAGCTCGGCCGTACCTGGGTTCTTCGTATCCAGGACCCGCGCGTCGGGCAGGAGCTTGTGAAGGACGCTGCCAATGAAGCCGCGGTGGCCGGTCAAGAGGAGCGTCATATCCTCCAGCGGCCTCTCGAGCATGAGACTCACAAACGCCTCCTTCAGGCGCGCGGGCAGTCAGTTCCCTGGCAGAACGTGCTCCACGCTGCGCAAGCGATCTCAGATGCAGGGCGTGAGCCAGCCGGTCGCCTGTCCGCAAGTCGGGCTCCAGCGCCCGTCTTGCGACTGCGCAGCTGGCCCTCCAGGCACTCCCGCGACTGCTCCGGCTGCGGTCCGTACCCTCTGCGGCAAGGACCTTCCCTGTGTGAGCACGGCACGGCGCATTCACGGCGCGACCGCCTCCAACCCTTGAGCATCCACGCGGCACCGATCAGCAGCGGGAGCGTCGCCGGCAGGGATCCACTCGAAGCGCAGCTCGTCGCTTTCGAACCCTTCTCCTGCTCGTCCGGGGCGACGAGGCCTCCCCCGACGTTGTCACCTTCGAGGTCCCCGTCGCCATCGATGATCCCGGGACCGCCGGCGTTCGGATCGCCACCCACCGGAGGTTCGTCCACGGGCTCTTCGATCGGCGGGTGCGATGCGGTCTCCCCCAGCTGAAGAATGGGGGCCACCGAGGGCACGCCCGTCTCATCCAGGAGGAAGAGCATGAAGTGCCCCGGCTGCGCTTCGACCGCGTTCTTCGGCGGAGTGACCGTGAGGACGCCCGGGCCGCGGGTGAACGTCAGATCGTGGATCCGCTGGCCCACGTTGAAGGCGTGGGTGGACGAGCCAAGCTTCAGCAACGTCACCTTCGCGATCTTCGCCGCATCGGGCGTGTGGATCTGGAAGGGCTGACCCCAGGCGATTCCTTCGGGGGCGCCGGTGATGGTGGGCCGCGGTCCCCTGAAGAGGTAGGGCGGAGAGAAGATCTCGAAGTCGTCGGAGTCGCCACCTCCGAAGATGACCCTCCCGTCCGGCAGGAGCAATGCGGACGAGTGATACCCGCGGTACACACTGGTTGGCGCCAGCACGGAGAACGTCTCGCTCACCGGGTCCCACAGCTCGGTGGTGAAGACAGGGCTCTTGGTGTCGTTCTGGCCGGGCCCGCCGCTGCCGCCCGTCACCAACACCGTCCCGTCGGGGAGCAGCGTGGTGTTGTGCTGCTTGCGCGGCTGCCGCATCGACTGCACTGAGCGGAACTGGGGGGCCGGCGCGTTGAGGTCGATGACCTCCGCGGTCTCCGTCGGGAAGTCGCCGCCGCCGCAGACCAGGATCTTCCCGTCGGCGTACATCACCGCGGAGCCGGTGAAGCGGTCTCCGTAGAGGCTGGGGGCGACATCAATCCACTTGCCCGTGCCCGATGGGTCCAGGTAGCGGGCGATCGGATCCGGCCCGGCGTTGAAGACCAGGCCGTTCGGAGCCACGAACATCCACGGATACGTCCGCATCGCAAGCTGGGCGTCGGTGAGATCCCGCCAGCTCTGGCTCTCCTTCTGCCATATCTGCGGCATACGGTTCTCACCGACCCTCCTGGCGGTGTCGGTACCGGCGATCACCAACATGTCTCCGTTCGGAAGCGGCAGGTTGGTCGGGTACCAGCGGCCCGCGTTCATGTCCGGCAGACGGGTCCATGAGTCGGACTGCGGGTCATAGATGCTGGCGTTCGGGAGCCCCTTGTTGGTGTCGATGTGCCCACCGCTGACGAACACCCTTCCATCCGACAGCAGCGCATGACCCGCACAGAGGATTTCGTAGCCTGGAAGGGCGGCCCTGGATCGCGCCCCGGTGACCGGATCCCACAGGTTCATCACCTCGTCGCGCCGGTTCCACGACAGGATCTTCCCGCTGGGAAGCATCAGGAAATGCGTGCCGTTGTCCGGCCATGGCACCAACTCGGACCACTCGCCCACCAGTGAAGGCTGCGCGAACGCGGCGGTGCCGAACAGGAGCAGGAATACGATGATTCGGGCGCAATAGGACCTGGGTCGGAAAGTTCCAGCTTTCATGCCCAGGTGCTTCTGCCGGTCGCATACCAGCCGGCGGAAGGCGCGGCCCGGTCCTTGCTACTTCCCCGCCTCCTTACGAAGGCGGGTGCACTCCCGGACCATCTCGGCGACCGTCATGTTGCCGCCGGCGGCCGCGAACTTCCGCTCCTTCAACTCCGGCCAGCGATTCGCGGCAATGAGGCCCTCCGCGATGCACACGTCAAACTGTGCGAGCGCCTCCTGTTTGCGCGACTTTCCGAGGAGCTGCTTCCCCGTCTCGAACGCCTTCAGGGTCCCCTCGTCCACGCGGATCAGCGCGATCACCTCGTTGAGCGCGGCCGCCGTCGATTTGCCCTGTGCAGCGCAGAGAGTCGTCACCTCCGTCGCCTTCAGGGGCTCCCCGTTGACGAGAACCACGGTGCGCGCGAGCGCAGGTGCCTGCTCGAGCATTCGTGCCCCGTTCTCCTCGCACGATTTGAAGCGTGCTGCGGCGGTCTCCCAGGAGCCCTTCTTCGTGCGGAGATCTCTGGCAGACTCCGCTTCTTTCGCCCCTGCGAGTCCAGCCGCGAGGGCCTCCCCCGTCTCCCTTCGAAGCTCGCGCGCCTGCATGGCACCGTCGAGCGTTTCGAGGAGCCGCCCGAGCTCGATGCGAGTCCGGTCCGCCTGCGCCGCATAGCCCGCGTCCTTCTTCTCGAGCTCGCCGCGACGCTCGAGGACCTGGCCGACCGCCTCGACTGCCTCCGATGCGGCCTTGACGTCGGCGTCCGTCGCCTCGGGCGTCCTGGCCGTCTCCAGCTTCTGCTTTGCCGCCGCCACGGATTCCTGGAGCTCCTTGCGCCCATCCCGCGCCGCGAGCGCCAACCTCCGCTTCGCGATCCGCTCGTTCAACTCGGCGATGCGTTCCCTGGTCTCCCTGGCGTACTGCGCAAAGTCGCGGTCTTTCCGGGTGAGCGCCGCTCCCTCCTGGAGCACGACGCCGACCTGGTTGACGGCCTGTTCCGCTTCCTTGAACTGCTCGTTGGACGGACGATCCTGCTGAAGCTCCGCGACGGCGGCGGTCGCGTTCCTTCGCGCCTCGTCGATCTTCGCGCGCTGCCGCTGGAGCTCGACCTCCTGGCGCCGCTTCTGGATGCTCGCCCGCGCATCGCGGATGAGTTGGCGGGCGTCGGCGACCTGTGCATTCAGTTCGGCGTCCTTCCTGTGGGCCCCCTCGAGCGTCTTCTCGAGGACGACCACCGCGCTGGTCGCCTCCTCGAACTGCTCATCGGTCGGCGCGCGCTTCTCCAGCGCCCGAAGCCCCTGGCGCACGTCGCCCATCGCCAGCTCGATGGCGCGGCGCTTCAACGTGGTCTCCACCTCGAACAGCGTCCGCTTCACTTCGCCGAGGTACTGGCCGAGCTCCGGGCTCCGCGCTGCCTGCGGCTCGTACTTCTCCACCAGCATCCGGACGACCAGCGACGCAGTCTTCGCGTGCGCGAGGTGCTCTTCGGATGACTTGCGGGCCTTCAGCCCCTTCGCAGCCGTCGCGAGCTCGCTGTGCGCGGGCTCGATCTCCGCCTTGACGCGTGAGAGGCCAGCCTCCTTCACGAGCTCTGCCATCCGCTTCTTCGCGTGGGTGAGCTCGCCTCGGGCCTTCTCCGCCTCGGTGCGGTAGGCCTTGTCCTTCGCCTCGAGCGGCGCCCCCTCCTGGAGGCGCCTGGCCAACGCTTCACTCGCCTTGTCCGCGCTCTGGAACTGAGCGTCGGTCCAGCTTTTCCCGAGCGCCGCCATCGCCGCGGAGAGCGCCCGCCGGCTCTCTTCGAGCGCGCCTCGCTGCTTCTCCGCGGAGAGCTGAAGCCAGCGGTCGTCGACCGCGTTCTGCTGGCGGGCCACCCTGGTATCCACCTCTGCGAGCCAGGTGGCGAAGTTCGCGTCGAGCCTGGTCAGGGAGCGCGCCTCGTCCGCGGACTTCTTCACCGCGCCGATCGCCGCGCGCGCCTCGTCGAAGCCCTTCTGGCCGGGTTCCCTGGCTTCAAGGCGGGAGACGCGATCGTCCATCGCGGAGAGCTCCGCATCCAGCCTGCGCCGCGCATCGTGTAGCTGAATCTTCGCGCGACGATCGTCGACGTACTCGCGTCGCACCCTGAGATCCTTGCGCGCCGCGAGCACCGCCTTCGCATGCTCGAGACTCTTCGCCTCGTGCTCCGCGGCTGCGTCGATGGCTTCCTTCAGCGCCTCGACCGCGACGTGCGCAGCATCGAGGTCCTTCGTGCTGGGCGGGTCCTTCTCGATGCGCTGGACGGCGGCCGCGACGTTCGCGCGCGCCCGATCGAGTTGCTGAAGGCTCTCTGCCGCGGCCTTGTCCGGAGCTGCATGGACCGTTGTTGCGAAAGCCACCGCCAGGACGACCACCACTGAAGCGTTTCTCATCGCCGACCATCGTACCCGACGCGCGGCGCTCCGAGATTGAGATCAGCGCATCCCCGCCCATGCGCCCAGCAAGCGAGCGCGCGCCGCCCAGGTCGTGGTTGGCTGGTGTACGGGCGCGCCCGGGAAGCACCCCGGGCGCCGGTCTGGAGCGCATGCTTCTTCGCGTGACCGACCGCCAGAACGGCCCCGAGCTTCACCGCGCCCTCGGCCCGGCGGCCATTGTGGCCTACGCGGTTGGAGACATCCTGGGGGCGGGCATATACGCGCTGGTGGGGAGGGTCGCGGGTCAGGCGGGCGGTGGGGCATGGGCGTCGTTCCTGGTCTCCGCTTTCATCGCCGGGCTCACCGGGTTGACGTACGCGGAGCTGGTCTCGCGTCACCCGGTTGCCGCGGGAGCGGCTGCCTACACCCATCGCGCCTTCGGGGCCCCGCTCCCCGCGTTCCTGGTGGGATTCCTCGTCCTCGCATCAGGGATCACCTCGGCCGCGGCCGTGTCGCACGCCTTCGTCGGCTACCTGGATTCCTTCATCCACGCGCCCGACATGTTGGCCTCGATTGGAATGCTCGTCCTGCTCGCGCTGCTCAGTTTCCGGGGCATCCATGAGTCATCGCGCGTCAACATCGCGCTCACCCTGATCGAGCTGTCGGGGCTTCTCTTCGTCCTCGGAGTCGGATTCACCTTCGCCTTCGGTCGGCCCGGCCCTATCGAACCCGCAAACAACCTCACAGCCGTGGAACTGGGTGGAGTCGTGGGCGGCGCCACCATCGCATTCTTCGCCTACATCGGGTTCGAGGACGCGGTGAACGTGGTGGAAGAGGTGAGGGACGCTTCTCGAAACCTGCCCCGCGCAATCCTTGTGGCAATCGCCTTCACCACGGTCATCTACCTGGGCGTCACAGTGGCGGCGCTGCTCACGGTACCGGTCGAGCGCCTGGCCACCTCCGATGCTCCACTGTTGGAGGTCCTCGAGGCCGCCGGCATCTCAGCGCCGCAAGAGGCCTTCTCGGTGGTGGCGATGATCGCCATCACGAATACCGGACTTCTCAACCTGATCATGGGCTCGCGCCTGCTCTTCGGCATGGCCCGGGAGGGCTTGCTCCCGCGCGCGTTGACCTATGTTCATCCTCGCCGGCGGACGCCCGCGCTGGCGATCCTCGTGGTGCTCGTGCTCGCCGTGCTCCTGGCGGTCTCGGGTGGAACCCAGGTGCTCGCCCAGACGACCAGCTTCCTTCTGCTGCTCGTCTTCGTGGCCGTTCATCTCGCGTTGATTGTCCTCAAGCGGCGCGGCCCCCCTCCCGAGGGCGGGATCCGGGTGCCCCGTCTGATCCCCTGGGTGGGCGCGCTCTCATGCGTCGGGCTGATGTTCCGGTACCCGGCGGAGGTGTATGCACGCGCAGGGATTGTCCTCGCGACTGGCATCCTCCTCTACGCGGCCGTGAAGGTCCGACGCTCCGATTGACGCCGGGCTTCACATCCATGTCCGAAAACGGCGAGCCTCCTCGACGTTCCGTACCTACGATGGGTCTTGTGAGCTTCGCCATGCCGTCAGCCGAGATCTGCGATCGCGCCCGCAAAGCGCGGGACCCGCGCTTCGACGGGCTCTTCTTCACCGCCGTAAAGACGACGGGGATCTACTGCCGCCCGTTGTGTCCGGCCCCCGCCCCGAAGCCGCACAACATCCGTTACTTCCCGACCGCGGCGGCCGCTGCGGCGGCGGGCTACCGGCCGTGCCTGCGCTGCCGCCCCGAGCTGTCGCCGGATGCCTGGACGCGTGGATCGAACGATGCGGTGCAGAGGGCGCTGTCGCTGATCGCGGACGGAGCGCTGCAGGAGTCCTCCATCGAGGCGCTCGCCGAACGCGTGGGCATTGGCAGCCGCCAACTGCGCCGGCTGTTCCTCGCGCGCACCGGAGCGACGCCGATCGCGGTGCACTCCACGCGCCGGCTGCTGATGGCGAAGCAGTTGCTCACCGAGACGTCGATGCCCGTGATCGAGGTCGCACTCGCGTCCGGCTTCAACAGCCTGCGCCGCTTCAACGCCGCGTTTCGCGAGGGGTGCGGGATGCCGCCCACCGCGATCCGCCGGCTCAACCCGCAGATCCCGGCCGGCAGCATGTCTCTTCGGCTCGGATATCGGCCGCCCTTCGATTTCGGCGCCGTGCTCGCGTTCCTCGCTCGCCGAGCGATCCCGGGCGTCGAACGCGTCACCGACGCGAGCTACGAGCGCCTCATCGGGGCGTCGACGTGGCTCCGTGTGACTGCACATGCCCAGCGGCCGGAGCTGCTCCTCGAGCTCTCAGATGCGGACCCGCGCGCGATCCCCGACATCGTTCGCCGGGTACGGCGCGTGTTCGATCTCGACGCGGACCTGGCGACGGTCCATGCAGTCTTCGAGGGTGCTCCCTTGCTCGCAGGCGCAGTGCGGAGGCGGCCGGGGCTCCGCGTCCCAGGAGGTTGGGATGGTTTCGAGGTCGCTTTGCGGGCGGTGTTGGGCCAACAGGTGAGCGTGGCCGGCGCGACGACGCTGGCGAGGCGATTGGTCG
>JBAWAM010000087.1:0-2467 GCA_049589315.1 Myxococcaceae bacterium | reverse complement strand
TCTCGGGAATGAAGCCCACATTGGCCCGAGGTCTCCCAGCAGTGCGCGGTATTGCGAATCGATGCTCGTCAGCGAATCCACCAGCAGGCTTCGACAATTCGGGCGCCGACGAAACAGCGCCGCGAAGAGCGGTCTGTAGTCACACCATGAGTCCGGTGTTTCCGCCCATCGACTTACCCAGAGAAGTTTCGTGCTCGAAAAGCGACGATCAGACATTGCTTGGTCGAGATCACGTGGGGGCTTCCCGTCGAACTCGAGTTCAATACAGAGCGCCTGGAGAACGCCATCACTCTCACCAAGCCACTCGCTCCCCTGGATCTCGGTGTCGTGGAGCCATTCTGACCGCTCCTCTTCCTCCGTTGATTCTTCGTCCTCGTGAGAGCTTTGGTCTGGTTCGAGGAACGATCGCCCCAAGAAGGATTCGGTCAGTTGATAGCCGCGCTCCTGAAATTCCTGGAGCCAGGTTCGCGCGAGCGCTTCGGCCTTTTCTTCACTTTCGGCCTGAGTAGTTCGCACGTTCTTGCCGTCATCAAGCTTGCAGTCCCCAGTGACATCCCAGTCGATCGTGACAGGCTGTTTCTTGCGGGGATGCTTGAGAAGAAACGAGGGCATAAGGGATCCTCCGAAGGTAATTGGAAGTCCGCCCATACTTCCGTCACCGCCGACAACCAGCAACCTTCGGGTCCATGGAACCTGGGGCCTGGCCGCGCCAACGAAACCCTGGCACGGCCATCACACACCCGGAGCCCAACTCGGCGCGAGGCTGATGCACCAGTCGCACATGAAACGGCCACAACGCTGACAGGGGGACTGCGCAGTCCGTGACGAGTGCTCCGCACACTGCGCTGGTGCGGGAAGCGCCTCGGCAGAAGCATCGGCGCCCGCGGGCAGAGACTGCGTCGTCTCGGAAGGCTGCATCCTCTCGATGCTAACGCATGGATGAGGCGACCGGCCGAGCCTTCAAGGGGAGTCCCGGCCTCGACTGGCACTTGAGGAGGCGCCGATGCCAGACCGGAACAAGAACAGACAGGAGACGCTGGATCCGCGGTTCTGATCACCGGTCCGAACAGGTTCCTCCGGTCTGGTCTGCTGCATTCTCCGGTGATCCTGCACCTCTCGGCGGGCGTTTCCCGGGCGCAGCCCGGGAGTGGATCCTGTCGCCAACCGTCTCGATCAGGAACAGCTGTTCGACGAGTTCGGCGACAGGAAGGAGCCATCGAAGCGCCGAGATGGATCCGACATCGGCGCGCCAGAGTTCTTTGTTGATCGCGGTTGCAAGCGGCAGCGGCAAGCCGGACTCGAGGAGGCACTTGCGGACGGCCTGGGAGTCCAGTGCTCCGAAGTAGGAAGTGCTGAGCGCCAGATCGATCTCGTAATCGCCAACGGGATGCTCGCGCTTCTCCGTCAGCCCACGGCCAAACGCACCGAAGAGGTCGTGCGTGAGCACCATCCAGCGCACGAGCGACACGAGATGACCCGGGAACCAGGCAGGGCGGTGCTGCATCCAGAACCGCGCGCTGATCAGCGCGTGCCTTCGCGGCTCCTTCGGGTTCGCCAGCTTCCCGGTGTCGTGAAAGAGCATCGCCGTCCGCATGGACAGGCGGAGTTCGTCTTGGCGCAGGGATGCGTGGTGCTCGGCGACTCGTCGGATGAGCAGATCGGTTTCCAGCTCGAGGACGGCCGCCACGAGATGTTTCTGAAGCGGCCAGCCCTGGTGCATCGAACTCTGCCGACGCGAGACGCGGCGCAGACGAGGCTCGAAGAGGCTGAAGTCGAGCATGCTTTGCAGCCAGAGATCGGGCCCGCCGATGGGCTCATGTTGATGGCTCTGACTGAGGAACCATTCGCGGAAGACGGCGTCGTCAGCGGTCAGGGCCAGGCAGTGAAACCAGCTCGAGAAGCCGTCCGGTGGAGGAAGCAACGGGCGTTTTAGGAGTCGCTGCTCGTCTGAGTTCAGCGCCAGACCTGCTTTGTGCCGCGCCCGGATCTCGCGGAGTTGCTGCAACGGGGAAGGCAGCACCGCGCGGTCGGGGCGGCGCGGCGCCGAGGGTCGGAAGTCGGCTTGCTGGTGGAAGCGGAGGATCTTCTCCGCGATCGCTCTCTCGGTGGGGAGCAACCCGCGACGGCAGAATGCCGCGGGGCGCGGGTCGGGGTGAGCGCGCTGTGCCTCGAGCTTGAGCGCCTTCCACGTCGTCGTGATGCGCTGCGCCTGATGTCCCGCCCAGTCGCTTCCGAGGCGCTCGCGCGTCGTCGGGTCGACCTCGAGGCCGGGATAGCAGCCCAACACCCGCTCCAGTGAGTCCGACGCACGGCGTATCACCTCGGCGCGCCCAATTGCAGGGAGCGCCTCGAGGAGCCGCTCGTTGAGCCTGACTACGCCCCCGCGCAGGCCCGGTTCCACCCCGGGGGCGAGCTGCACGTCGAGTCCGGCCTCGGCCCAGCGCACCACGCCGGCACGGTGCATGAA
>JBAWAM010000086.1:0-18288 GCA_049589315.1 Myxococcaceae bacterium | reverse complement strand
TGCGGTGTGGTCCTGCCGTTCATGCTCGAAGGCCTGGAGGTCGAGCCCGATCCGGGCGAGGGCGCGATACGCGGCCCGCGCGATGAACTCCGCATCGTCTACGAAGACGAGTGGCTGATCGTCGTCGACAAACCCTGTGGCCTGCCCTCGGCTTCGGGTCGCCATGCCCGCGACAAGGACTCGGTGCGCGTCCGGCTTCAACGCAGGTTCAATCTGGAATCCGAGCCGCTCATCGTTGACCCGCTGGATGCCGAGGCCTCGGGATTGCTGATAGCCGCGAAGGATCGGAAGACCCTGGCTGTGCTCCAGCGCCAGTACTCACAACGCGATGCGGGCAAGCGATACGTCGCAATGCTCGACGGACATGTCGCGGGAGAACACGGCACGGTCGAGCTCCCCGTTCGGGGCAAGCGCGCGGTCACCGAATGGCGCGTCACCCAGCGGGGAGAAGGCCGAACGAGAGTCGTGCTCGTTCCGCGCACGAGTCGCCTCCAGCAGCTTGCCCTTCACACAGCCGACCCTTCGGGTCTCAATGCCGTGCGGGTGATGCTCCATGCGGACTGGCTCACGTTCGCGCACCCGCGAACGAACGAACGGCTGGAGTTTACGAGCCTGGCGCCCTTCTGAACCGCGAGGGAGGTCGCGAACTCTCCGCCGGCGTGCTAGCGGTGCCGCTGTGAGCGCCAACTTCGAATCTCTCGGGCTGTCCCCGGAAACCCTCGCGACCCTTCGCCGGGCCCGCTTCAACGCGCCGACCCCCATCCAGGCCCAGGCCATTCCCCCGGCGTTGTCCGGGCGCGACGTGGTGGGCTGCGCCGCCACCGGCACGGGCAAGACGGCCGCCTTCCTGCTCCCGCTGATGGAGCGCTTCCGGGGCAAGGAGGGCACCCTGGGGCTGGTGCTCGCCCCGACGCGTGAGCTGGTGCTGCAGATCGCCGAGCAGGCGCGCTTCTTCGGCGAGGCGCACGGCCTTGCGAGCGCGGTGGTCATCGGCGGCGAAGACATGACCCTCCAGGTCGAGGCGCTGCGCCGCCGCCCCACGTTCGTGCTGGCCACGCCCGGGCGGCTGGTGGACCTGCTGGGCGCCCGCGCGGCCAACCTGCGGGACGTGCAGGCGCTGGTGCTCGATGAAGCCGACCGCATGCTGGACATGGGCTTCCAGGAACAGCTCGAGCAGATCCTCTCCGCCCTCCCGCGGAATCGCCAGACCCTGCTCTTCTCCGCGACGCTGGGCCACGACGTCACGGAGTTCACCGGCCGGGTCCTTCGCAAGCCGATTCGGGTCGAGGTCACCCCCAGCGGTACCCCCGCCCCGAAGGCCACGCAGAAGCTGTACCCGGTGACACCGGACGAGAAGTACGCGCTGCTCCTGACGCTGCTCGCACGCAACGAGGACAGCGCGCTCATCTTCACTGCCACGAAGCAACGCGCCGACAAGGTCCTCAAGGCCCTCAAGCGCGAGGGCTACAAGGCGGCGGCCATCCACTCCGACCGTACCCAGAACCAGCGGAAGCAGGCGCTGGAGGGGTTCGCGCGCGGGCAGTACCGCTGCCTCGTCGCGACCGACATCGCCGCGCGAGGGATCGACGTCGAGGACATTGGCCACGTCATCAACTTCGACCTGCCCCACTCGCCCGAGGACTACGTGCACCGCATCGGCCGGACCGCCCGCGCCGGCGCCACCGGACGCGCTTCGACCTTCGCCACCGACCAGGACGGCGACCGGGTGCGCGCGGTGGAGAAGGTCATCCGGCGCAGCATCCCGCGCGCTGAAGTTCCGCGGACGGACCCGGTGTTCGTCGCCGAGCTCGAACGCTTTCAGGCATCCCAGCGCGACCCCGGTCCCCCTCCGCCCAGCCACGGCGTGCCCACGCGCAAGCCCGGCCAGGCGCCCGGTCGCCACGCGCTCACGCACTTGAAGAAGAAGACGAAGAAGCCCACATAGAGACCGCCGCCATGCCTTCCGGGAAAAGCTCCGCGTTCGCGCTGCGCCCCTTGAGAGCGCGCCCAGGCGCACGGTTCACCTGCTTCAGCGACGGGCTCTGCTGCACGGACATCCACGCGCTCGGGCCGCTCACCCGTTCGGAGGCTCGCGCCATGCGCGCCCTCATCCCGGGGTCGGTCATCCACCACAAGGGCATCGACGCGCCCTGCATGCGGACGGGCGCGGACGGCGCCTGTGCCCAGCGTGAGGCCGGGCTGTGCGGCGTGCACAAGCACTTCGGCCGCGAGGCCAAGCCGGTGGGCTGTCGCCGCTTCCCGTACGGGCTTTTGAGCACGCCGGAAGGCGGACGCATCACCACCGAACATCGCTGTCCCTGCCGGACGCTCGGAGAGCGGCCTCTCCTCGACGTCTCCGAAGCGGAGCGTTCGCTGCTCAGCGCGGCAGGACGGCTCGAGGCGGACAACCGCGCGCCGGCACGCATTCCCGTGAGCGCCCATCGGTTCGTGTCCTTCGCGCGCTATCGGGCCGCCGAGTCCGCGATGATCGAGCGACTCCTCGCGGGAGAGCGCGCCGAGGACGTGATCGCTGCGAAGGCGCTCCCCGACCTGCACGAGGGTGAGTGGCTGTACCTCATCTCCGAGCTCTACGAGATGATCGACGACACCGCCGGCGGCGTCGCCATAGGCTGGTACGCCGACGCCCTGTTCCATCTGTCCGAGGACGAGGTGGGGCCCGCGCGGCCCCGTCCGTGGGCACCCGCGTTCGAGCGCGCCCTCGCGCGGAGCCCGCTCCGGGAGACGCCCGACCAGATCATCGCCGACTGGCTGGCCGACGAGCTGTGGATGATGAGGTGGCTCGGCTGGGACTGCACCTTCGACGTGGCGCGTGCCGAGCTCGCCACCCGTCTGGCGATGGTCCGGCACATCATCGATCTGCTGAAGCGGCGGCGCGTGAACACCTCACAGGCCGCCGCCGAGGCGATCATGATCGTCGAGCTGGGCGCCACGTTCGATCCCTGGACGGACCTGGTCGGGATGATCGCGAACGCGCCCAGCCCGGCTGCACCGCTCGATTGAGCGTCACCCGCCCAGGACCTCGGCCGTGCGGGTGATCTCGCCCATGCGGCCGCTCTGGAAGTCCTGGAAGGCTTCGACGAGCTCCTGCCGCGTGTTCATGACGAACGGTCCATGCCGGGCGACCGGCTCACGAATGGGCACGCCCGCGAGGAGCAGCAGGCGTCCCGGGACGTCCGCACCGCTCAGGCGCACCGCGTCTCCGGGCTCCAGGATCGCCAGCTGGCCTTCCTCGACGAGCCGCTTGTTCGCCCCGACCTGCACCGCGCCTTCGAACACGTACACCATCGCGCGGAGCTCGCTGGACACGGATACGGTCGCGTCCGCGCCCGGTTTCAGCGACCAGTCCTGGTACACGATGGGCGTGTGGGTATCGATCACCGCGCGCACTCCGAGCGCCTCGCCCGCGACGACGCGAACCCGGGCCAGCCCATCCTCCGTCGTCGCGACGGGCAGCTTCTCCGACGTGATCTCCTGATAACGGGGCCGGGTCATCTTCAAGCGCTTCGGGAGGTTCACCCAGATCTGGAACCCGTGGAGCCGACCGCCCTGCTCGCGGATTCGCTTCGAAGGCTCCTCCGAGTGGATGATCCCCGCGCCCGCGGTCATCCATTGCACGTCACCGGGGCCGATCCGTCCACGATGACCGGCCGAGTCCTCGTGCTCCATCTCCCCCTCGAGGACGTACGTCACGGTCTCGAAGCCGCGGTGCGGGTGGTCCGGTGCGCCGATGGCTTCGCCGGGCGCGTAGTCGGCGGGACCCATCTCGTCGATGAGCAGGAACGGATCGACTGAATCGAGGTTCATGGACGGGAACGGTCGCCGCACGACGAACCCGGCTCCCTCCCGCTGCCGGTGAGATGAGGTGATGCGAGCAACTTCACGAATCGTGGTGTCTGTGCTGCTCATGGTGAGCCTCCTTCTGGGACAGGGATAACGCCCAGCATCCCAAATGCAAGTTGCTTTCATTTGGGAAGCGACTTGCCTGAATAAAGGTAGCGGCCAGCACGCCCGGCCCGCATACTTGGAGCGTGGCCATGGAAAAGCCCCTCGACCCGCTGTGCCCGAGCATCCAGGTCGTCCTCGACCTGCTTGGACGCCCCTGGACCGGGCTCGTGCTCGCGGCGCTACAGACCGGGCCGCTGCGCTTCAGCGAGCTCTCGGCCAGGCTCACCGACATCGGCGACAAGATCCTCTCTGCGCGCCTCAAGGATCTCGAGGCCCGGGGCCTGGTGGTGCGCGAGGTCGACCCCGGCCCGCCCATCCGGGTCACCTACGCGTTGACCTCCATGGGAGAGGGCTTCCGGAACGTCATCGAAGCCGTCGAGGTGTGGGGCCGGCAGTTCGTCGCACGCGATGCCGCCGCCCGGGCAAGCAGGGGGGCGAAGCCACGCGAGCCCGGCCGACCGGCGCGCGGCAAGGTGGCGCGATGACGGGGGCTCCCGGCGACAGAGGCCGGGTCGTGGGGCTCTTCCTCGCGCAGGCGAGAGGCACTCCGATGAAAAAAGTCCCGGAGATCCGCGCGATCGAAGGGCGCGGGCTCGAGGGCTGCCGGCATGCCCAGAAGAAGCCCGGGCACAAGCGGCAGGTGCTGCTGATGGACGTCGCCAACTCGCGCTCGCTCGGGCTCGACATGGCGGCGCTCAAGGAGAACGTTTCGGTCGAAGGCATCCCCCTCGAGTCGCTCCCGCCAGGGCAGCGCCTGCGCATCGGAGATGCCGTACTGGAGCTCACCGGCGAGTGCGTCCCCTGCCACAAGCTGGATCTGATCCGACCGGGGCTGCTGAAGGAGAGCTGGGGCCGGCGCGGCCAGCTCGCCATCGTGCTTCAGGGAGGCGTCCTGCGCGACGGTGACGAGGTGGCGCTGCTCGACGTGAACCCCGATGCCCCGAAGCCCATCCGTCCGAAGCTGCCCTGAGCAGGCCAGCATCAGCCCAGCGGCGTGAGCGCCTCAGCGTGCCCCGGTGAGCAGGTCGAGGATCGCATCGAGCGCCTCGACGTGGACGTAGTGCCCGGACTGGACCGTGTCCACGCGGCAACCCGCGCGCTCCAGTCTCTCCTTGTCCGCGTCGGTCACGTAGTGAGCCCGCGCTCCCCGGATGCAGCGGATCCGGCCGCCGAACTTCTCCACCACGGGCCAGAGGTCCTCGCTGTTGAGGCGGACGTGGAGCTGTCCGAGGGAGGTGCGATCGATGCGCCAGCGGTACTCGCCGTTCTCGTGCACCACATTCATCATGAGCCAGTCGGTCAACGAGGGAGACAGGCCCCGGTCCAGCAGGAACGCCCGGAGCTCGCGCCTCTCCTTCGCCGAGTCCGGCGCAAGCAGCAGCAGGTCGAGCACGCGCGCGCTCTCCGACTTGCGCGAATCGATCGGCCCCGGCCCGATGTCGAGGAGCACGACCTGTCCCACCTCCTCGGGCGCGGCGCCCAGGGCCGCGAGCGAGACCCTTCCGCCCTGTGAATGCCCGACGAAATCGAGCGGCCCGGAGAACCCCTCCGCGCGCGCCGTCTCGAGCACGTCCCGGGCCATCACGGCCAGGGTCGTCTGCTCGTCGGCGGCGGGCGAGGTGCCATGCCCTCGCAAGTCCGGCACCAGGAACACCCGCGAAGGATCGCGCTCCGACCACTTCTGCGCCAGCGTCCTGAGGTTCTTCCCCTGCCCCATGAAGCCGTGCAGCAGCACCGTGGGCCGGCTCCCCTCGCCCAGCTTGTAGCTCGAGAGTTTCACGCGACTCCCCTATCACGCCGAATAGGATGCGCAGCGCGATGACATTCGAGGAGCGACTCCGCGAGCAGCACAAGCACCGGCTGTCCTGGATGCCCTGGCTCTATTTCACGCTCAAGCCCCACCAGCGCGAGTGGGCAGACGCCTGGCAGAAGGAGCTGCAGGACTTCCTCCGCCGCGCCGAAACCATCCAGATCGGCGAAGGCTGCTTCATCGCGCCGGAGGCGCACCTGTTCGCCGAGCCCGGCCGGACCCTGGTCATCGGCGACCGCTGCAGCATCGGCGCGGAGGTCTTCGTCCACGGTCCGGTGGTGCTGGCGAACGACGTCAGCCTGAACCCGCGGGTGAGCCTGGATGGTGGCGCGAAGGGGATCCGGATTGGCGAAGGAACCCGGATCGCCACCGGGGCGACCCTCTACGCCTTCGATCACGGGATGGCGCCCGACCGCCCCATCCGCTCCCAGCCGGTCAAATCGCGGGGGATCGACATCGGCGCGGATGTCTGGATCGGCGCCAACGCCGGGATTACCGACGGGGTGACGATCGGGGATCACGCGGTGGTGGCCATGGGGGCGGTGGTGACCCGCGACGTCGAGCCGTGGACCATCGTCGCGGGCACGCCGGCTCGCCCGATCGGCGATCGTCGGAAGCGAGGAGGTCGACCATGACTGAGGAGAAGGTCCCGATTGGAATCAGCGCCTGCCTGCTGGGTCAGGCGGTCCGCTACAACGGCGGGCACAAGCGGGATCCATACCTGGTCGATACCCTGGGTTTCTTCGTCCGGTGGGTCCCGGTCTGCCCCGAGGCGGAGCTGGGGATGGGAACGCCTCGAGAGCCGGTGGATCTCGTGCTGCGCGGCGGACGGACGCACATGATGGGCGTCGAGAGCGGTGAAGACTGGACCGTTCGGATGGAGGTGTTCGCGCGCCGGCGCATCGCCCGGCTGCCTCCGCTCAGCGGCTACGTCTTCAAGGCGGACTCCCCTTCCTGTGGACCTGACCGGGTGAAGCTGCACAGCCCTCGCGGCGGCACGCCCTCGCGAAAAGGAGTGGGGCTCTTCGCCGCTGCACTGAAGGCGTCGAATCCGCTGCTGCCCATCGTGGACGAGGGCCGCCTCCACGCGCCCGCGCTCCGCGACAACTTCCTCGAGCGGGTCTTCGCCCACCAGCGACTCCGTGGGCTCCTCGCTGGAAGGCCCTCCTCGCGCCGGCTCATGGAGTTCCATGCCGCGCACAAGTTCCAGCTGCTCGCGCATTCGCCCTCTGCCCTTCGGAAGCTCGGTCAGCTCGCAGCGACGCCAGGTTATCAGGATCCCGAGGCCCTCCGGCTCGAGTACGCAGCAGGCTTCATGCGCGCGCTCGAGCAGGTGGCGACCCCGGACCGGAACGCGAACGCGCTGCAACACATGCTCGGGTTCCTCAAGAAGCAGCTTTCGTCGTCGGAGAAGCAGGCGGCGCTCGACGCGATCGAGGCGTACCGCAAGGGCCTCACCCCGCTGCTCGTCCCGCTGACGCTGATCAGGCACTTCGTGCGCACGCACGGCGAGCCGTACCTGGCCGCGCAGACCTCGCTGAACCCCGACCCGCAGGAACTCATGGTCCGGAATCACGCCTGATCGGCCAGGCAAGCCCGCGCTATAATGAGGGCGTCTTGCGAATCGTCTCCTGGAACATCAACGGAATCCGCTCGGCATACCGGAAGGGCTTCGCCCGCTGGCTCGATAGCTCGGGCGCCGACGTCGTCGCGCTGCAAGAGGTCAGGGCCTTCCCGGAGGACGTGCCGGAGGAGCTCCGCGATGCGCCCCGCTGGCGCAACCACATCGTGTCCGCGAAGCGCCCCGGATACAGCGGGGTGGGCTTGTTCTCGCGTGAAGCGCCCGAACACGTAGAGACCTCCCTGGGGGTCCGGACCATCGACGTCGAAGGCCGCGTCCAGATGGCGCGCTTCGGCCGCCTCAAGGTCGTGAACGCCTACTTCCCCAACGGCAACGGCGTCGATCGCGACCTCAGCCGGATCCCTTTCAAGCTGCGCTTCTACAAGCGGCTCTTCGCCCACCTGGAACCGTCGTTCCGCGCGGGAGAGCCCATCCTCGTGATGGGAGACTTCAACACCGCGCACCAGGAGATCGATCTGGCTCGGCCGAAGGAAAACCAGAAGACCAGCGGCTTCCGCCCCGAGGAGCGCCGCGAATTCGACCGGTGGATCCGCACGGGGTGGGTGGACACCTTCCGTCACTTCGAGAAGGCAGGCGGCCAATACAGCTGGTGGAGCCAGCGCTTCGGGGTGCGCGAGCGCAACATCGGGTGGCGGCTCGACTACGTCCTCGCCTCCCCCGGCGCCATGCCGTACGTGCGCGCCGCGACCCTCCACCCCGACGTCACCGGGTCCGATCACTGCCCCGTCAGCGTCGATCTCGACCCGAAGGTGATGTGACGTGAGCACTGCCTCGACCTCCCCTCTGCTCTCCCTCCCCGTGCTCGACGCGCGTGGACGCCCGCTCGACGTGGTGGAACTGCGCGGCATGCGCGTCGATTGCATCGTCGGGGTCTACCGCTCCGAACGCGACGAACCGCAGCCGCTGGACGTAGAGGTGGCGCTGTACCTCGACACGCGCACGGCTGCGTCCGGAGGACAGCTCCGCGACACCATCAACTACGCCCGGCTCTCCGGGGAGCTCCGGTTCCTGCTCGAGTCCAGCTCTTTCCTCCTGCTGGAAACGGCGGCGGACGCCTTGTGCCGCTACATCCTCGCGCCTCCGACGGAGGACGGGGGCCGCGTCCAGGTCGAGGCGGTCACGGTGCGGCTGTCCAAGCCCGAAGCGCTCACCGGTGGCGCGGTCGCGTCGCTTCAGGTCCACCGACGCGCGGGAGAGTACGTGTACGGCGTCGAGGACAAGCCGTTCGTACGCGTTGACGTCCTCTATGAGGACAAGAGCCTCGGCATCTATCGTCTCCGCATCAAGCCCGGCGGAACCATCGTCACGCACGAGCACAGACAGATGGACGAGTGCGAGCTCGTGCTGGGATCGGGCCTGCTCCTGCAGGGTCATCCCATCCGGGCGGGCACCGGACTGCGGTGGCCGCGGCACTTCCCGCACCGCTACGACAACCCCCAGTCACGCGAGCAGACGATCCTGTGCGTGGATCGACCGGCGTTCATCCCGGAGGACGAGATCCCGGTCGAACCGCCTGCCGAAGGCCTCCTGCCGGTGCAGGGAACGCCCTACTACCCCGCTGCGGAAGACGAGCACCGCTCGTGAGCACGCCTCCGATCGGTACACGGAAGGTGCTGGTGATCGGCGGCGGGACCGGCATCGGTCGCGCGGTGGCCGAGGCGCTCCTCGTGCGCGGCGGCGCGGTGGTGGTGAACGGCCGTCGACGCGAGCCGCTCGAGGAGCTGGTCTCGGCGCACCCGGATCGCGCCATCGCACTGGCGGGCGACATCACCGATGCCGGCTTCCGGGATGAGCTGGTCGCGCGCGCGCGCGCTGAGCGGGGAGGACTCGACGGCGTGGTCGTCTCTGCCGGCGTCGTCGAGCACCAGCCGCTCGGACACATCGACGAGCAGGCGCTGCGAACGCAGCTCGAGGTGAACCTGGTGGCGGCGCTGCGCATCGCAGAGCAGGCGCTCACCGACCTCGATCCCGGCGGCGCGATCGTGTTCGTCGCCTCGACGCTCGCGCACCGTCCGGTGCCCACCAGCGCCGTGTACAGCGCGTCGAAGGCGGGCATGCTGGCGGTGATGAAGACGGTCGCCCTCACCGGCGCGCCCCGAAGGATACGGGCGAACGCGGTGGTTCCCGGCGTCGTCGACACCGAGATGATCCGGGCGGTGCGCCGGGCCCCCGGCGAGGCGCCGCCGACGGACGCTCAACTCGAAACACTCCGTCGGTTGCACCCGCTGGGCCGACTCGGCCAACCTGCGGAGGTCGCGGACGCAGTGCTACACCTGCTGGCAGCCCCGTGGACGACGGGCACGGAGCTCGTCATCGATGGCGGATTGATGCTCAGGGAGTGAGGAAAGCGTGAACCTCGATCGCCGAATCCAGCTCTTCGTCGTGCTCACGGCGACGTTCATCTGCTGTCTCATCGTCGGAGACATCATTGGTGGAAAGCTGCTCCAGCTCGACGATGCAGGCCGTTTCGTCATCTCGCTGGGCACGGTCCCGTTCCCCATCACCTTCCTCCTGACGGACCTCCTCAACGAGTTCTACGGCAAGAAGGCCGCCCGGTTCGTGACGTGGATCGGCTTCACGATGGCGTTGCTCGCCTTCGGGATCATCCAGATCGGCACGGAGCTTCCGCCGGCGCCCTTCACCCTGTCCGAGACCTGGAACGGAACCCGGCCCGAAGCGTTCGACAACGTCTTCGGCGGATCGAAGCGGATCCTGATCGCCTCGATGGTGGCCTACATCTCCGCGCAGCTCACCGACATCGCCCTGTTCAACGCGCTCAAGCGTCGCACCCAGGGTCGGATGTTGTGGCTGCGCGCGACCGGCTCCACGGTGGCCTCACAGCTCCTCGACACCGTCATCGTCCAGTTCGTCGCCTGGTTCGGCCTGCGCACTCTGGAGGATATCGGCGCGATGATCGTGACCTCGTACCTGGTGAAGCTGGGCGTGGCCATCGGGCTGACGCCGCTCATCTATGCGGGACATGCGCTCGTCGAGCGTTGGCTGGGGCTCAAGCCGGTCCCGATCGACCCCGAGCCGAACGTCTCCTAACCCCGATACACCCGAGCGAAGGCCAACGCAGGCTCGGCCCGTCGCGGGTTGAAGCTCGAGACGTGCGCGCCGAAGGCCAGGAACGCGATCGAGAGGTACAGCTCTCCCAGTTCGTCCAGGTCGAAGTACATCTGGCCGAACAGTCGAGGAGTGACCATCAACAGCAGGCCGACAGTGACGATCCCGCTCGCCCACAACGGAAACACCGGCATGCGGCGCGACTGCAACCAGACCGAGAAGCGCCGCGGGCCGAACCCGTCGAGCAACGGGAGCACGTAGCAGATGCCCAGGAGCAGTCCGCAGGCGGCGGCGCGAACGTTCTGGTGGACGCCGTCCACGTTGTGCAGGTTCAGCTCGCCCTGGACGTTGACCTGGACGAGCGCTTCGGGCGTCGCGACGTCGAAGAGCCGCTGCCCCCAGCTGATCTCCTCTCCCGCGACCGCGAAGAACAGGAGGGCATAGGCCCAGTACCAGACCGAGCGCGTGGAAGAGCTCATTCCGGCGCGCAGAAACAGACAGCTCGCCACCAGGTACGACAGCGCGGTGAGGTATTCGACAGGCCCATCCTCGGCACAGAGGACTGTCATCCAATCCTCCCAGCTGAATTCGAGGAGGGCACCGACCACCGCCCCGCACGCAAGGAACACCGTCAACAACAGCCGCCGCCGCCCCATCGCCGCCTCCGATTCGCCCAACGCCACAGGTCTCCAGCCTGCGGAGAGGTGGCGTCACGGGACGATGGCAACAATGGGTCGGAGGACGGCCGGAGGTGACCTCACGGCAACAACTCGGTCACGACTCGTCTTCGCCGCGGTAGATGCAACCCGACGTACAGGTCTCTCTCACGACGACCTGCGACAGCTGCGGCAGCGAGGGCTTCAGACGGCGCCAGATCCACCGGGCGAGGTTCTCGCTCGTCGGGTTCTCGAGGCCTTCGATCTCGTTCAGCAGGTAGTGATCGAGCCGGGCATGGAGCGGCGCGAAGGCATCCTTGAGATCGGCGAAATCACAGATCCAGCCTGTCCTCTCACCCACATCTCCCTTCACGTGGATCGCCACCCGGTAGGAGTGACCGTGCAGGCGGCCACACTTGTGTCCTTCAGGGACATGGGGAAGGCGGTGCGCGGATTCGAAGGTGAACTCCTTGAAAATCTCCACGGGCGTTGCTCCTGTTTCGCGGCGTCCTTGTAACACGCGGGCCAGCCGATTCAGCTAGAATGCCCGGCCTGATGGACTCCCGCCGGGCCGCCGTCGTCCTCCCTTTCCCCGTCCGGCGGCGGACGTACCTCGTCCGGGTCTTCTACCGGGAGCCGACGTACGAGCTGCAGGCGGGCCCGCGACCGGAGCCGTACAGCTGGACCTACCGCATCCACGCCGACAACGAAGAGAGCGCCATCCAGCAGGCGCTGGAGGAGTTCCGGACGATGGAGCGTCAGTCCAGCGTCGGCTGGGTGCGGGTCATCACCGGCACCGAGGTGACCGAGGCGTAACGGGCGCTACGTCTCCGAGCGTTTCGCCTGTCTCTTCAATCGCTCCATGCGCTCCCGGATGAGGCTGCGCTTCAGGTTCGACAGGTGCATCACGTAGACCGTCCCGTAGAGGTGGTCGATCTCGTGCTGGAACACGTGAGCGAGCTTGTCCTCTGCTTCAGTCTCGTGCCACGCCCCGGTCTTGTCCTGGTAGCGCACCTTGACCTTGCGGAAGCGCTTCACCTGTTCCCACTCGTTCGGGACGGAGAGACACCCCTCCTCGAGCTGGATGGGTTCGGTGCGCTCGATGATCTCCGGATTGACGATCTCGAAGAAGGTGTCGTCACCGCGTCCGACCAGGGCGACGCTCAGTGGAACGCCGACCTGGTTCGCAGCGATGCCGATGCCCTCCGCCTGGACCACCGAGTCGTGCATTTCGGCGAGGAGCGCTTCGAGCTTCTCTCCGAACTCCGTGACCGGCTTCGTGGGCTCGTTGAGGACCTTGTCGGGCCAGATGACGATGTCGCGGGCTGCCATGCTGGGACAAACCTAGCGTGTGTAGTTTACAGGCGCGACCCGGGAGACGCGGAATGCAGCAGGATCTGCAGCATGAGCTCGACATCGCCGTGGACCTCGCGCGCGAGGCCGGGCGGATCGTGCTCGAGGTCTACGCGACGGGCTTCGCGGTCGAGGACAAACCCGACGGCGCAGGGCCCGTCACCGAGGCCGATCAGCGGGCGAACGACTTCATCGTCGACAGGTTGCGCAGCGCGTTTCCGGGAGACGGTGTCGTCGCAGAGGAGTCGCCGGTTGCGTCGCATGCAGCGCGTTCGGGCCGCTGCTGGTTCGTGGATCCCGTCGACGGCACCGCGGAGTTCGTCGAGAAGAACGGGATGTTCGCGGTCCACATCGGCCTCGCCATCGACGGGCAGGCCACCGTGGGCGTGGTCTTCGGCCCCGTGCCTGACAAGCTGTACGCCGGCATCGTCGGGCGCGGTGCGTTCCTCGAGGAGCACGGGCGCAGACGTCCGCTCCAGGTGTCGCCGCCACCCGCCTCGCGGGACATGCGGCTGGTCGTGTCACGCTCCCACAAGTCGAAGCAGACGGACCGGGTCCGGGCGGAGCTGGGCATCACGCGGGTGAGCGAGCTCGGCTCCGTGGGACTCAAATGCGGGCTGATCGCCGAGGGAGGAGCAGACCTGTACCTCCATCCCAGCGATCGCAGCTATCGATGGGACTCCTGCGCGCCGGAGGCCATGTTGCGCGCTGCGGGCGGCGTCCTCACCGACTTCGGGGGTCAGCCCTACCGTTACGACACCGATGAGCTGCGCAACGTCCGGGGCATGATCGGTTGTGCGAGCGCAGCGCTCCCACTCGTCCTCCCGGCCGCCTCACGAATTGCCCGGGAGAGCGGTCTGCTGCCCGACCGGGGCTGAGGGCAGGCAGGCAGCCAGCGACTCACGCCGCGCGGCGAGAGCCCCCACCTTGCAGGAGCAATGGGCGCGCCCACGTCGAGACACGCGAGCCAACGACTCTCCACGGGTATCCACGGACTGGACGTCATCCTCCACGGAGGCTTCCTGGCGGGCGACCTGTATCTGGTCCGCGGCGCCTCGGGCACCGGCAAGACGGTGTTCGGTCATCAGTTCTGCTTCTCTCGCGCGGCCCTGGGCAGTCAGGCGCTGTATGTGACGTTGCTCTCCGAAGCACACGGGCGGTTGGTCACCCACCTACAGAGCTTCGCGTTCTTTCGCCCCGAGTGGATCGCACAGCGGGTGCATTACCTCAGCGCCTATTCGGCGCTGAAGGAGGGTGGCCTGCCAGGACTGCTCAAGCTGATCGGTACCGAGATTCACCGAATCGGCGTGGACACCCTGGTGATCGACGGGCTCGGGACGGCAAGCTCAGCGGCGGCGGACCCGCTGGTGATACGCGAGTTCCTTCACGGGATCGAGGCGCACGCGACCCTCGCCGGCTGCACGACACTGATCACCGAGATCGCGGGCGAGGCCGTCACCGGCGCGCACGAGGGCCAGATGGACGGCATCGTCGTGCTCAGCAGCGAATCCTTCGGCCTCAGGACGCTTCGAACGCTCGAGGTCACCAAGATCCGGGGTTCGGGCCAGATGACGGGCAAGCACTACTTCGACATCACCCGCCGAGGACTGGAGGTCTACCCGAGATCCGAGGCGCTGATAACGGAGCTCCCACTGGTACAACCGGATCCGTCCGACCGCTGTGCGTTCGGGATCTCCGGACTGGACGCCATGCTCGACGGGGGCGTGGCCCGGTACTCCTCGACGCTGCTCCAGGGTACAACCGGCTGCGGAAAGACATTGCTCGGTCTGCACTTCCTCGCCGAGGGCGCGCGGCGCGGAGAGCAGGGCCTCTACGTGGGGTTCTCGGAGACGCCCGAGCACCTCGTCCGCAAGGCACAGGGCGTCTCGTTGAATCTCGATGAGCCGGTGAAGCACGGCACGTTGCGCTTCGACGTGCACGTTCGCGGCGAGAGGCTGCGGGATGCGCTGCTGCAGAACGTGATCGCGCTCTGCAAGGAGCGCAGGGTACGCAGGCTGTACATCGACAATCTGGAGCCCTTCACCCACGAAGCCCTGGACCCCACCCGCGCTGGCCCGCTGATGACCGCCCTGCTCGACCAGGTTCGTTCGGTCGAGTGCACGGTGGTGGTGGCGTACCAACTGCCCACGAGCGTCGCGCCCGAGCAGTGCTGTCCGCGCGCTTCGAACGAGGCCAGATTCGACAACCTCGTCTCGGTCCAGGTCGTCGAACGGGACGCGCAGCTGAGGCGCCGGGTGACCATCCTCAAGGCGAGGGACAGCGAGTCCGATCCCTGCGTCCGTGAGCTCCGTATCAGCTCCGACGGCGTGTCCATCGCGAAGGGGACCGGGGAGGGCGCGCCGTGAAGCGGATCCTCGTCGTGGACGATGAGACGTCGATCGCCGACGCCATCTCCGACGTCCTCTCGATGGAGGGCTATTCGGTGGAGCTCGCGAGCAATGGCCGGGTGGGACTGGAGATGGCCCAGCGTTCGCCGCCGAGCGCGATGCTGGTGGACGTGATGATGCCGGTCATGGACGGACTCACACTCTTGAGAGAGCTCAAGAGTGATGACGATCTGCGCACGATACCGGTGGTCCTGATGAGCGCCGGGTCCATCCCGTCCGAGAAGCAGTCGGAGGAGATTCCGTTCCTTCGCAAGCCGTTCCAGATCGACGAACTGCTCTCGGCGATCGAGGCGGTGACCGCCCGCGCGGCGTGATCAGGCGCCCGGCGCGGGAACTGGAGCCTGCTCCGGTTGCGCCCGGCCCAACAGCTCCAGAACCTCTTCGTCGCTCGTCTGGTGGAAGTCCCGGTACCAGAGGCCAATCGCCATCAGGTCCTGTGGCTGCTCCGGAGCGATGACCTCGTCGACCTCCCGCTCGAGCTCCTCGACCGTTTCCGGCGGCGCCACCGGAACGGCGACGATCAGCCGCCCGGGACGGCGCGCCTTCAACGAGGCGATGGCGGCCCGCATCGTTCCGCCGGTCGCGATGCCATCGTCGACGAGGATGACTGTGCGCCCCTTCACCTCCGGCACCGGACGGTTGGCGCGATAGACGCGGACGCGCCGCTCGAGCTCGCGCGCCTCCTCCTCCGCGACCTGGGAGATGTCCTCTTCCGAGGCGCCGACCCATCCGGCGAGCTGGCGGTTGATCCACGTCGCCCCTCCTTCGGAAATCGCGCCGATGCCCAGCTCGGGCTGGAACGGCGCACCGATCTTCCGGGCCACCCAGACCTCCAGTGGAACGTTCAGCTCGCGGGCGACCTCCCAGGCGACAGGAACGCCGCCGCGCGGGAGCGCGAGCACGATCGGGTTGTCGTTCCGGAACCGCGACAACTCTGCTGCGAGCTTCCTCCCAGCATCTTCACGGTCGGCGTAGGGCGCGTGGCGCATGACGTACGTCCTCCTGATGGGAATCCCCGGTTTGCGTGAGCACCTTGGGAATATGGTGACGCTGTTTCTCTGCGGCGACGTGATGACGGGCCGGGGAGTGGACCAGGTGATGCGCCACCCGAGCGATCCCCTCCTTCACGAAGGCTGGGTCCGGGATGCCCGGGAGTACGTTCAGCTCGCCGAGGCCACGAACGGTCCGATCCCCCGCCCCGTTGCTCCCTCGTGGATCTGGGGCGACGCGCTCGCCGAGTTGGCGCGCGCAGCTCCCCTCGCCCGGGTCATCAACCTGGAGACGAGCGTCACCCGGAGCAACGACTTCTGGGCCGGCAAGGAGATCCACTACCGGATGAACCCGGCGCACGTGGACTGCTTGACCGTGGCGCGCGTCGACGTGTGCGTGCTCGGCAACAACCACGTGCTGGACTTCGGGTACGGCGGACTGGTCGAGACGCTGGAGTCCCTCCACGCCGCCGGGCTCCAGACCGCGGGGGCCGGAGAAGACGCCGAAGCTGCGCGACGCCCCGCGGTGGTCGAGCTCACCCCGGGTGGGCGGCTGATCGTGTTCTCGGTCGGCACCGACTCCAGCGGCGTGGCCCCGGCGTGGGAGGCGACCCCCGACCGCCCCGGAGTGGCGTTCCTGAAGGACCTGACCGAGCAGGCCGCTGAGGCGCTCGTGGAGCGCGTTCGTGCGGTGAAGCGGGAGGGTGACGTCGTCGTGGTGTCGATCCATTGGGGATCGAACTGGGGCTACGACGTGCCTCCGGACCAGGTGCGGTTTGCACACTGGCTGATCGACGGAGGAGTGGACGTCGTCCACGGCCACTCGTCCCACCACCCGCGGCCGATCGAGGTGTATCGGCGTCGCCTGGTCCTCTACGGGTGCGGAGACTTCATCAACGACTATGAGGGAATCCGTGGCTACGAAGCGTATCGGGGAGATCTGGCGCTGATGTATCTGCCGACGCTGGCGTCTGCCTCCGGGGAGCTGGTCCAACTTCGGATGGTGCCGCTGCAGATCCGCCAGATGCGACTGCACCGGGCGTCCACTTCGGACACCCGGTGGCTGCATCATGTGCTGCAGGAGGAGAGCCGCCCGTTCGGCACGAGGCTCGAGCTCTCCCCGGACCAGGTGCTGGTGCTCAGAGCTGACCGACCGCCGTAGGCTTCTCGGCGGGCGCAGCGACGGAGAGCTCGAACCCGACCGTCACGTCGTCCTTCACCTTCATCGTGCCGAGCATGAGCGACGGGGGCTGAACGCCGTAGTCCGTCATCTTGAGCTTGTGTTCACCGCTCAGGACCAGCCCGCTGGGCGTTTCGTTCGCGACGGCGTTGAGGACGATGGAGCGCGTCTGCCCGGAGATCGTGAGGTCCGCCTTCGCGATGACGTTCACCGCATCGCCCTTCCGCTCGCCGAGCTTCACCGAGTTCACCTTCAGGGCGATCTGCGGGTGTTCTCGCATCTTGAGGGCGTTCTGGAGGTGGTCATTCATCGTGCGGTTGGCGCAGTCGAGCGTGAACACCAGGATCTTCACCTCCCCAGTGACCTCGGCGCGGCTGAGCGCTTCGACCGACCCCGCCTGCGCGAGCCCCGGAAGCCGCGTGTCGACGCTCTTTGCGTCGCAGCGGAAGGAGCGCACCGACGAATCACCCTTGAGCCAGACCCGGCTGCTCACCGGCTTCGAGGCGGGCCCTTCTGCGAACGCGGGAGCTGCGATGAGACCTGCGGCGAGTGCTGAGGAAATCAAGATGCGCTTCATGTCTGCCTCCGTCCGCTTCGTGCGGGAACGGAGAAACCCTTCTTCAAAGAGCGTGCCCAGGGAGCGTCCCTCTGGGGAGCACGTGAAGGGGCCGGAGGGGCGTGCAGTTGTTGCGCCCCAGCGCAGGCGTTGCGCCGTATCCGCGAGGGCCCGAGGAGCTCGAGCGCGGACAGCGCTATTCCTTTCCTTAGAGCGCCCGGCTGCGTGGCCCCTCACGGGCCGTTGGCACGAACATTGGACTGAGCGCCACCGGGCAAAGGCTTCAGAGCCATGGAGGCCCTCGATGAAACATCTCGGTGCAGCAGCGGTCGCAGCGTCTCTGGCCTTCTCCGCTGGTGGGTGGTCCGCGGATGCCGCGGAGATCGTGTAGACAGAAAACGTCGGCGTGAACCTCGATGGCCGGCTTCAGGTGCTCGGCCACGTCGAACGCGTCGAGAGTGAGTTCCGCGACCAGAACCGCGCGTACATGTTCCTCCGGCAGGCGCGCCTCGGCGCCTCCGGCCACGTCCAGGGCCTGAAGTACCGCGTCCTGCTCGGCTTCGCCGGTGAGGACGAGGCGAAGGCCCCGAGCCCGGGCGTGTCGCTCGGCCTGCTGGACATGTACGTCGACGTCCCGTTGGGCGCGGCGGGCAACCTGCGCG
>JBAWAM010000085.1:0-12997 GCA_049589315.1 Myxococcaceae bacterium | reverse complement strand
CCCAGGGCCAGAGCGTCGGCGAAGCCTCCCGCCGCATCGCCCGGCAGGTCGAGGAGGTCACGCGCGCCGCCGCGGAGCAGGCCGCGCAGGGACGCGAGCTCGTCCGGAACACGCAGGAGATGGCGCGCCTTGCGGCGTCGGCCTCCGCCAAGGCGGGTGACCAGGCGAAGACTGGGCGCGACCTGTCCGACTCGGTGCTCCGCCTCACCGCGGCCATCGACGAGATCCAGTCGGCGCACCAGGTGCTCACCCGCGGCGACGAGGCGATCTCCGAGGAAGTGGCCCGGGTGCGAAGCGACGCGAACCAGGTCCTCCGGATCGGCGACAATCTCTCCCGCAGCATCGACACCCTCTCGCGAGAGGCCGACGGGCTCGAGGCGGAGGTGTTCCGCTTCAAGCTCCCGGAGGTGCGGCGCGGCGGCCTGCTCCGCGTGGGCATCCACCAGTCGGAGATGTTCGAGTCCACGCGCGAGCTGAACCCCCTGTTCACGCTGGACAACCAGCTCGTCGAGATCAGCGCGAACCTCTACAACGGGCTGCTGCGGAACGAGGACGGCGTCCTCATGCCGGATCTGGCCGAGCGGTGGGAGGCGGATCCCTCCGCGAAGCGGTACCGGTTCTTCCTGCGCCGCAACGTGCAGTTCCATGACGGCGTCTGGCTGACCGCAGGCGACGTGAAGAGGCACTTCGAGCGGCTGCTCGATCCCGCGGTGAAGTCGCCGAACCAGTGGATCCTCAAGGACGTCGAAGGCGTCCCCGAGTTCATCGCCGGCAGGGCGCCCGAGGTCTCCGGGTTCGAGGTGATCGACGATCACACGCTGGAGATCCGCCTGGTCGAGCCAAGGGCGTTCTTCCTCCACCTGGTGACCCTGCCGGACAGCTCGGTCGCCCGGGTCGACGCGAACGGACGCTCCGTCGGCACAGGCCCGTTCCGGGTCGCGCAGATCGAGGGAGAGCGGATCATCCTCGAGCGGAACCTCGACTACTACCGGACCGACGCGCCGCGTCTGGATCGGCTCGAGTTCCACCTCTGTCGCGACCGGGAGGAGACGCTGCAGAAGCTGGCGGCGAACGAGGTCGATCTCGTCTCCGGCCTGTACGCGGAGCACCTCGCGCTCGCCCGGCTCGACGAGCACCAGGTGCTGGGCGGGACCACGCCCTCCTGCTGGTTCCTCGCCTTCAATGTGCGCGAGAAGCCGTGGAACGACCCGCGCGTCCGGCGCGCCCTCCGCGCGGGGCTCGACCGCCAGGCGGTGGTGGAGCAGTTCCATCCGAGCGCGCGCGTCGCCCGGACCCTCACGCCGCCGGGGCTGCTCCCGGACTCGGACGACCCTTCCCCCACGCGCGTGGATCTCGCGCTGGCGCGCTCGCTGCTCGCGGAGGCCGGCCTCAAGAGTGTCCGGATGACGGTGTACTTCCCGAGCGGCCGCGATACCCGCGCGGAGAACGAGGTCCTCTTCAGGCCGCTGGTCGAAGCGGGGCTGCTCGAGGTCACCCACGTCGAGCTCCGCGCGAAGGACTACTTCCAACGCGCGAGCGAAGGACGCATCCCGGTGTTCCGATCGGGGTGGATCGCCGACTACCCCGACGCGGACAACTTCCTGTTCTTCCTCCTGAACTCGAACGCGCAGACCGTCTATTCGCTCGGGTATGCGAGCGAGGAGATCGACCGGCTCACCGCCGAGGCGCGCATGACGATCGATCCGGAGCGTCGGGAGCAGCTCTACCACCGCGCGGAGCACGTCCTCTACCAGGACTGTCCGCTCATCCCGCTCTACCACGAGCGCATCTGGGCCGCAGCGAGCCCACGGGTGCAGGGGCTCCGGCTGCACCAGACGCCACCACAGGTCCGCTTCGAGCACCTGTGGCTCCAGACCGACTGATGGTGTATCTGTCCACCCGACGCACGGGGGGCAGAGATGAACAACAAGCGCAACATGCCGCGGCAGCGGAAACGTCTCCGCGTGGAAGTGAGCGGTTCACCCGTGTTCACCGTGGACGTTTCGCCCGGTGGCTTCTGCTACGAGTCGATGCGGATTCTCGAGCCGGGCAGCGTGATCAAGGGAAAGATCCGGGTGAACGACGCGGACCTGCCCTTCACCGGGATGGTCGCCTGGGCCAAAGCCTCCGAGCCGCGGATGCAGCTCCGGGGTCGCATGGGCATCCGCTTCACCGGCGTGGACTCGGCGTTCTACTCGCTGTTCGGCAGCACGCGCTGATCAGCGTTCCCGCTGTGCCCCGGCCACCCCGCCGAGCGTCGGCCATCCGTCCTGGGCAAGGGGAATCCCGGTCAGCTCGAACGCCTCGAGGTGCCAGCTCCCGCTGCGCTCGACGATCGCGAACAGCTTGCCCTCTGCGAAGACGCCGCCTCCGACCCGGGGCTCACCGTCGATGGGACAGAGCATCGCGCGCCGGCCGTTCGTGAACAGCTGCACGTCCGACCGGAGACCGCTGCCGACGAATGCTTCGGTGAGCGTGCGCACACCGCCGGTCAGGGGGCCGCCCAGTGCATGCGCCTGGATCACCTCGCCGGGCGTGTCCCGGGGCAGGACCATCGTCTCCCATCCGGGGGCCCCGGTCGCCGGGTCGAATGCGCGCACGAACGTCGCGCCTCCGTCTTCGTTGTGACGGAAGAATGCGAAGCCGTCCTCTCCGCTGACGAGCACGTCCAGGCGTACCGCTGCCTCGCCAGCATCGGCCGAGAGCAGCGACCCGATGACGCCCCCGTCCACGCCGAGCAGCACCGACCCGCCGGGCATCACCCGGTCGCCGGCCACCGAGAGCGCTTCGGCTCCGGCGTGGTCCCCAAGCGGGACGTACCCTGTTCCGCCATCCGTCTCCTGAATGCAGGTCAGCGGGCCGGCCGGATCGTACAGGTAGATCGTCCCCGAACCGGCGAGCGCGAGAAGCTCGGGCGCCCCGGCATCGACGAGGGTGTCCGTTCGATTCACACCGCCATCAGGTGCGACGTGCACCAGCGTGGCGGAGCCAGTTCCCGCCAGCGACGAGTGGTCCACCGCAAACACGCCACCCGCCGGGTCCAGGGCGACGGCGCCTGGGCCGGGGGTTTCGAGCGGCACCGACCACAGGGGGGCGCCGGTCCCGGCCAGGAAGGCACGCAGCACGTCTGGCTGCACCACCGTCACGTTCGTCCCCGAGACCCCCACGAGCGAACCTCCCCCGTCGAGCGGCGCCTCGAATCGCAAGAACCCGTTCGGCGTGAACGAGCTCAGCGCGCAGCCGCCGTCCTGCGAGTCCAGCCCGCATCCGACGAAGAAGACGTTGCCCCCGGCGGCCGCCATGCGCGTGCGCTCCCCTGGGTCTGCGGGAGCTGCGCCGAGCGCGATGCTCCACTGCGGCTTCAGCGTCCCAGCGTCCGGGCGCACACAGTCCCCAGCGGTGCAATGGCCGGCCCCCTGGCACGGCGTCTCCGGGGCACAGAGGAACCCTTCGGGCGTCGGGAACTCCCCGCAGACGCCGGACTGGCAGAGGTTCGCGGTCACGCAGTCGATGGATCCGCACACCGAACCGTCCCCGCGCACCGCCGTCCCGCATCCGCTCGCCGGATCGCAGGTGGCCACCTCGCACGGGTTCGCCGGCGCAGGACACCTGGAAGAGACATCGGTGTGCACGCACCCGACGGAGGGTGAGCACGCGTCCTGGGTGCACGCGTTGCCGTCATTGCAGGTGCGCGGCGTTCCAACGCAGCTGCCCTCGCGACAAGCGCCGTTCTCGAGACACAGACTCTCCGGCGTACACGAGGCGCCGTCCTGGGAGACGGTTTCGACGCAGCGCTCCGTCTCCAGGTCGAAGCGCACCTCGCGGCATAGGGTGCTGGGCTGACACGCCTCCGGAACGACACCGCGCCCGACCAGCTTCACCCCGACCGAGCTGTCCCCCGCGGAGGCGGTGAGCACGGCTTCGACGGGTCCGGGCGCCACGGTCCAGGAGATCGGGACGCGCGCGGAGCCGCCGACGGCCAGCTCTACCGACCCGGGTACTTCGAACGGCGGCGCCACCTCGAGTGTCACCACGACGCGGCCCCGACCGGTGGAGAGCAGCTCCAGCTCGCGGGTCACCGTCTCTCCGACCAGCGCCTTCTCGAACTCGACCCGCTCGGTGGCGGGGCGAAACCCGCTCTGGACCTTCTCGAGCCCGCCGTCGTCACAGCCGCTCATGAAGGGAACGAGGAGGAGTGAGAGAAGCGCAGCTCGCATCAGGGCTCCTGCGGCCGGCTCCGCAGCCTCCAGACGTATCGGATCGCCACCGCCGCAAACACCACGGCCAGGACGATCCACGAGAAACGATTGTAGCGCTGAAGCAACCCTCCGAGGCGCTCGGCATTTCCACCCACCGCAATTCCAATGCCGAGAATCAACGAATTCCACAGCAGGGCAGAGAACGCGCCCCACAACATGACCCGCCGGAAGCTCATCTCGGCCGCGCCGGCCGCCGCGAACAACAACCCGCGGACGCCGGGCAGGAATCGGTTGAACGCGATCAGCACGATCCCCCGCTCCCGCATCCGCTCCTGCAGCCGGATGAGGTGCGGATGCTTTCGGGCGAACTCCTCACCGTGCTCGAAGCGGCGCGCCAACCGCTGCCCGATGACGTAGTCGATGGCCGAGCCGACCACGCTCCCGGCGGTCACCACGAGCAGGACGAGGAGCCACGGCCGGTCGCCGCGGATGGCATAGACGCCCCCCAGCAGGACGACCGTGTCGCCCGGGAACGGCGGGAACACGTACTCGATCAACGCCGCGCCGAAGAGCACGAGGTAACCCAGCGGGCCGACGGTTCGAATCCAGGTGTCCAGGGTCTCGACCATCGGGCGTGACGCTAGACGGATTCTGCCCCGAGCAGGACGAAGATCGCCCGCTCTCCCCACCGACGCGCTGCCGAGCCCTACCGGAGGGCTTCGTGCGCTCTGGCTTGCGGGGTGCGGATCGGTCCGGCAATGTCGCCGGCCGAATGGGTTGGCTGGTCTGGATTGTCGAGACGCTCCTCTGCGCCGCATCGAGCTACGCCGTGGCCGCTGCGGTGTATCCGGACAAGGGCGTGCTGCACCGCCTGATCGCCACCCTGATCGTGGCGCCCTCGTTGATCCTGATCGCGATCCAGGCGCTCGGACTGTTCGACGTCCTCCGCCCGCTCTGGCTCGGGCTGCTGGCGCCGGTGGTCTTCGCCGCCCCCGGTTGGCTGGCGGCGCGTCGGCTGGGTCGCGAGCGCCTCGTGGCCCTGGTCCGGTCGGATCTGGGGGCGCCCGGACGCTGGCTCCGCGAGGTCTGGCGGGAGAAGGATCCGGCAGGACTCGTCGTCCTGGGCGGCGCGCTCGTGCTGCTGATCGCGACGCTGTTCGTGTGGATCTACCGCTCGTGGACCTGGGATCCCGTCTGGTACCACGTGCCGATCACCAGCTACACGATCGCGCTCGAGTCGATCCGGTGGATCGAGAGCTCGGTGCGTGCGGTCCCGTGGATGATCAGCCATCCCCGGAACGTCGAGCTGCTCGCCGTCTGGAACTGCATCTTCCCGATGGACAGCCGGCTCGACGACAGCTCCCAGCTGCTGTTCGGGGTGCTGGGTGCGGCGGTGGTGACAGCCTGGTCGCGCGAGCTCGGCGCCCGGAAGCCGTTCGCCGCAGGGCTGGGCGCGGCATGGCTGCTGCTCCCGCCGGTCTTCCTGCAGATCTGGAGCACCCACGTCGACGTGGCGTGTGGCGCGGCGCTCGGCGCGGCGGTGTTCTTCCTCCGGGGACAGCCGACCTCGCGCGATCGCTGGATGTGCCTGCTGGCGCTGGGCCTGTACATCGGGACGAAGATGACCGGGCTCTTCCACCTGGCGCTGCTGGGGCCGTGGATCGCCGCCCGCGCGGGGATCGAGCTGTGGCACGCGCAGGGTCACCGGCTCCGCAAGCTGGGTGACATCGCCTCGTCGGTGATCGGCCTGCTCGCGGTCGGCTCGTTCAAGTACATCGAGAACACGATCCTGCAGGGGAACCCGTTCTACGCGTTCCGGGTGAAGGTGCCGCTGCTGGGCCAGCTCCCCGGCGTCTACGACCCGGCGCAGTTCTACGACACGCCCGCCGGCAAGAGCCCGCTCTTCTTCGGCGCGGACGGTGCCATCGGGAAGCTGCTGCGGAGCTGGTACTCATCATCGGAGGCGCCGACCTTCTGGCCGGACGTGCGCACCGGCGGCTTCGGACCCGTGTTCGCCTGGCTGCTGGTGCCGGCCCTGCTGCTCCTGTTCCTCGAGCTTGCTCGCCCCAGGCGCTGGTCCCGGGTGCTCCCGATCCTCGCCTTGTTCTTCGGCGCGATCGTGGTGCAGTCCCCGTGGTGGCCCAGGTTCATCATGGGCGCCTCGATCGCCGGACTGGTGGCGCTCGGGTATGTGCACGCGCAGCTCCCGTTCCGCGCTGCGCGGCTCGCGCTGTCCGTCGCCTTCGTGGCGTTGACGGGATGGACGTTCTGGCAGGGCGCGGAGGCGCAGCTTCGACAGGCGGACCTGTTCATGTACCCGAAGCAGTTCCACGCCGCGCTCACCGGCTCCGCCGAGGACCGGGCCACGCTGCAGGTCGTGAACTGGCTCTGGCCGGAGCAGTGGGCGAAGGCGAAGGAGGCGGAGTTCCAACCGGGTGACGTGCTCGTCTACGACGACTCCGTCTACTTCCTCGGCGAGTACTTCACCTCCGACTACCGAAACCGACCGGTGTACGTGCCGAGCAACGACGTGAAGGCGTTCCTCGCACGCGTGGACGAGCTCGGTGCCCGCTGGGTCGGCGTGCAGGTCGGGTCCGCGGCGGAGCGTGCGTTGAAGGCGAAAGGCGCGGAGTTCCTGTTCGTCGCGCCGGTGTCGAAGAACGCGGTGTACCGGGTACGTCGATAGGGCGCGATCAGGTCCCGCCGTCTTCTGCTGTCGGCTCAACGTCTGAGCGCTTCGAGAATCGCTCGCTTCTGTGATTCATCCGGCAGCGGCCCGGAGCCCGCGCCGACGATCTCCGCTGCGTGCGCGGGATTGCGGGTGGCCGGGATTGCGCAGGTGACCGCCGGGTGGGCGAGGATGAACTTCAGGAAGAGCTGCGCCCAGCTCGTGCACTGGAGCTCGCGCGCCACGCCCGGCAGCGGCCTTGAGCGCGCGTCGCTGAACAAGGCGCCTTCCTCGAACGGGCGCATGACGAGCACCGCGACCCCTCGTTCCTGGGCCAGCGGCAGGAGCCACTCTTCCGCCTTACGGACGCCCGCTGAATACGGGATCTGGATGAAGTCGAGGGGGTGTGCGCGAAGCAGGCGCTCGAGCTGTTCGAATGCGCCGAGCTGGTAGTGGGTGATCCCCACGTACCGGACGCGACCCTCCTCCTTCCAGGCTCGAAGCGTCGCCAGATGGGTCTCGACATCGACGAGGTTATGCACCTGCATCAGGTCCATGCGTTCGGTCCGCATGCGGCGGAACGACTCGCCCATGTGCGCGATGCCCGCCTCCCGGCCGGAGGTCCAGACCTTGGTCGCAAGAAAGGCGGAGTCGTGCAGGCCCGTCTCGGTGAGGAGATCGCCCAGGACCGATTCGGAGCGCCCGTACATCGGCGAGGAGTCGACGAGCCGGGCCCCTGCCTCGAAGAACGTCCGAAGGACCTCCTTCAGCGGCTCCCGTTCCGCCGCGGATCCGCCCACGTCGAAGGTTCGCCAGCTCCCCATCCCGATCGCAGGGAGCGCCTCACCGGTCGAAGGGATCGCACGAGTGAACATGATCTCAACGTGCGGCCCGTTCGGTGACCGGGCCAGGCGTCCAGCCCGCGCGAGCAGGCGAGAGCCCGCAGCCGCAGCAACTCTCTGATTGAGTCCCCGACGGATATGTCGAAGCCTGTCGCCGGTGTCGTCCGACGCCTCGCACCGTTCCCTCCTCTGGTTCCTCCTCATCGCCTTCGGCTTCTCCTGGGCGCTGCACCTCGCCGTGTATCTCGGCCCCGGACGCGAGTCGCTCGGCGGCACCCTCCTGGTCGCGCTCTCCATGTTCGGCCCGACGGTCGCCACCTTCGTGGTGACCCGGTGGATCGCCCGGCCTGAGGAGGGCATCGCCCGTGCGACGGGCCTGGTCCTCGGCACCCACTGGAAGCGCTTCTGGGTGCTCGCGCTCCTCGGCACGCCCGCGCTGATCGTCGGCGCGCTGGCGCTGTCGGTGGCCTTCGGCAGGTTCGAGGTCGACCTCGTCGAGTTCTCCGGGATGCGCGCGCTCCTGGAGTCGAAGGTCCCGGCCGAGGTGATGGCGAAGCTCCCGCCGATGTCGGTGCTGGTGGCGCTTCAGTTCGCCCAGGGGATCGTGTTCGGCCCCATCTTCAACGCGCCGGTCTGCTTCGGCGAGGAGTGGGGCTGGCGGGGCTGGCTGCTCCCCCGGCTCGAGGTCCTCGGGATCGGACGGGCCCTCGTGCTCCACGGCGTGATCTGGGGCCTGTGGCACGCGCCGATCATCCTTCAAGGCCACAACTACCCGGACCAGCCGGTGCTGGGCGTGCTGCTGATGACGGTCTTCTGCACGTTGCTCGGCGTGCTGCTCGGGTGGACGCGCCTGGCGACGGGGAGCATCTGGCCGGCGGTGATCGCGCACGGAATCATCAACGGGCTCGCCGGCGGCCTGGTGACGATGGTCGGGCGTGCAGGCGCCCACGTCGACAACGCCCAGGTCGGTCTGCTGGGCTGGCCGGGCTGGGTGCTGATGGCGGTTCTGATCGCAGTGCTGGTCGCAACGGGCCGGCTGTCCGGGACGGCGTCGTCCACCGGGCACGATCCGAAACTCACCACCGCGGGATAGAGGCGAAGGCGCTCTATCGCCACAAGGACATCCAGCAGGCGATGACCGATCCCGACGCGAAGGAGGCGAAGGAGCTCGATCTCGCGTCCATCTCGCTCGACGGCAACATCGGCTGCATGGTGAACGGCGCCGGTCTGGCCATGGGGACGATGGACGCGATCAAGCTCGTCGGTGGTCAGCCGGCGGACTTCCTCGACGACCTGGGGACCGCCACTTTGGCCGGGGCCGTCTCGAATGAGGGACGATGGCCCCTGGCGGGAGGGGGCCCGGCCAAAAACCTCGGATCGAGGAGAACACGACCTCCGCAAGTCGTTCCGGCTTCCGAAAGGTGCGGAATCACTGGCAATTCGAACACGAAATGACTCGCGGAACTCCGAGTCATATCCGGGCCAGTTCCCGCAAGGATCCCTCCAGAAATGACTACGAGCGCTGCAAGTCATTCCAGCGCGCCAACCCAGCGAAACCACAAGGAATCCTCACGGGGAATGACTTGCGCAGCCTGCGTTCTCCTCGATCGCAGTCTGAAAGGACCTTGGCAGAGGTCCCCCGGGTCCGAGTTGGAGCGCCTCGTTCGCTGAAGACTGCTTCCGAATCGGAGCAGGAGCGGCGGCGCGCATGGCGCTGCCGTTCGGCGAGGTGAACTCCCGACCGTCGACGGACAGGAAGAGCCCGGGACGGGAGCGGCGCGTCCATGTGCCGTCGCTGGGCGACAGCAGGTAGATGGCATCCTCCTGATCGGACGCGGCTGAAGAGCGTGCCGTTTCCGCCGGAGGCGAGCTCCCGATCGGCAAATGCGCCAAAGAGGAGGAGCCAGAGCAACGCCATGAGGCGTGCCGCGCGTGGAAGTCAGTAGAGACGGAGTGCCAGGAGCAGGAGGCCCAGCCCCGAGCAGTAAACGGCCCCGGATGAGAGCCCGTTGACCGCGCAGATCGCGGCGAGAACCAGGAGGAAGGCGTTCTACATCCGGCGATTCTATGCCGGTCCGGTCCACCTTGGGAGAAGGTTGAGCCGCGCCCAACCGTGGCATCGCGTTCGGCGCCCTATTCAAGGCATCGGTCTGTTTCGGCGAGGAGCCGGGATGGCGGGGCTGGCTGCTGTGGCGGTCGTGATCGCGCTGCTGGTCGCGACGGGCCGGCCGTCCGGGGACGCAGCCCCCGACCGATTCTCGACCGACCGACCCCGGCGTCACTGCCGCGGGCTAGCCAAGACTCATATGGGCTCGGGCAGCGAAACCGGACGCTCCGGCTCGAAGCCCGTCCATGCAGCAGGGGCAGTGGCCAGCGCCGTGCGGAGCTCATGCATCTGGTGACCGAAGGCTCGCGCCAGCGTCTCGGGGTCGGGTACGCGCGCCGCGTCCGAGGTGATCCCCACGCGCACGGCCCCGGCGTAGCTGAAGATGCTGAATACGATCCCCAGCCCGCCGACGTGCGGGACCCAGAACTCGATGTCGCGGATCGGTGCTCCGCCTACCGAGAGCTTCTCCTGCGGCCCCGCGACGTTGGTCAGGACCACGGTGGCCTTGCGCGCGAAGAAGCGGATCCCGAGCGCGGAGATGTGCGGCGACAGCCGACCGGCGAGCTCCATGAGTCGGAACCAGATCACCGCCTCTGGGCCTCGCTTCAGCCGCTCCATCCGCCGCTGCACGGCGCGCAGGCGCTCCCGTGGCTCCGGGCAGTCGACCGGGAGCGAGAGGAACAACAGGCCGAACCGATTCCCGAGGGCGTTGTCCGCGGGTTTCGAACGGAGATCGAACGGGACGATCGCGCGCAGCGGTCGGGCAGGCGCCTCGTCGTGGTCTTCCAGGTACTGGCGAATCGCTCCCGCCAGGGCGGCCACGAGGACGTCATTCACGGTCGCGTGCTCGCGGCGCGCGAGGTCCTTCACCGCGTCCAGCGCGATCGGCTCCGACCACGCGACCCTCCTGGCTCCGGAGAGGGGGCCCTTCAAACGCGTGCGCGCATCGCCTGATTCGAGCACGAGCCGCACGAGCGCGACCGCGCTCCGAAATAGGAGCGGCATGCCGTGGAGGACGACGGTTCGGCGGGGCCGCGGCCGCCGCCCGGCTGCGTGCGAGGGCGCTTCGTCGGCAATGCTCGACAGCACGCGCAGCAGGGATGCGCCATCGGCGAGGGCGTGGTGGATCCTCCAGACCAGCGCTGAGCCCTCGGCGCCGTAGCGCTCGAAGACGTGCAGCTCCCAGAGGGGACGGTTCATCGGGAGGGGCCGGCCGAGCGTCGAGCCGAGCCACGCGCGCAGCGTCCGCTCATCCGCTGCCGGTGAGAGCGCGGCGCGAAGGACGTGCTCGCGGATGTCGAACGGCTCCATAGGGGTCCGTCGGTTGGCTCGCAGCACCGGCGCGCAGCGGAAGCGCGGATATGCCTGGAGCCTCTCGGCCAGGAGGTCCGCCACCCTCTCCCGCGCGAGCCGCCGCGAGGTGACGATCACCGCGGTGATGATCATCCGGCTCCGAGGCCGGTCCATCCGGAGCCAGGCTTTGTCGGCTGCGGACAGACGCGCCGACGTCATGGCGCCACGGCGAGCTCGTTGACCACGCAGTCCACACCGAACAGGGCCCACGCGTCCTCCTCGGCGGCTTCGCGTTGCGCGTCGCTCCGCACCGTCCCCACGAGCGTCACGACCCGCTCCCGCGAGGTGGCGAAGATCCTCGTCCCCTTCAGCAGCGGGTCCTTGTCGAAGACGACCTCGAGCGCATCCACGATCTCGGCGTCCGAGTCCTCTTCATACGGCTCCACGCCCAGGCCGTTCACGACGTCCCGCGTCCCGGGAATCCACCAGGCCAGACTCTCTGCCAGGCGCTTCTGCGTCAGACTCGGAATGTCGCCGTCGAGCGTCACCACGCCGTCCTCGACCCGAACGGTGATGCTTCCGCGCCCATCGGGAGGGATGGGACGAACGGTGATGAGCTCGTCCCTCCGCCACGCCTTCAACCCACACGTCACGAGGCTGCTCTCGAACACGAACTCGTCGATGACGTGGGAGAGGATCTCGCCGTCCCCCATCCACTCCGACGGGGCGACCCGGATCCGGTCGAGGATGCCGTTGACTCCGGGCGTGGCCGCCGCGACCTCCAGCGCGCGCTTCTTGGCCGCGACGCTCTCCACCTCGCCTTCGATGAGGAGGTCTCCCCGGTCGATCGACACGATGAGCGGATGGGCGTGGAGGTTGACCCGAAGGTCCTTCTCCAGGCGCGCCAGCACGCGCGCGACGACTTCCTCCTCTGTGATGGTCTTCATGCAGCAACGATGGGGGTGACGGGCGCGAACAACATGCCCGCTCGCCCAGGAGGCCCCCGAGGCACCGCACTGTCGCTGGACTTTCCATCCGCGCTCCCGGATCGTGCCCTCACATGCGGCATCCCCAGAAGCGCGAAATCTTCGGCTGGGCGATGTACGACTTCGCCAACTCGAGCTACACGACCGTCGTCATCTCGGTCGTCTACTCGGCCTTCTTCACCTCGCGGATCGTCCCGCCCGGGAGCACGGTGCGCGACACCTGGTGGTCGGTGGCGATCATCGCGTCCACGGTGCTGGCGATCCTCCTCTCGCCGCTCGCGGGCGCGATCTGCGACTACACGGGTCGCAAGAAGAGATACCTCGCCTACTCCACGATCGCCTGCGCTTTGGCGACCGGAGCGCTGGCCCTGGCGGGCCCCGGAGACGTCTGGCTCGCCGTCGCTCTGGTGACCGTGAGCAACGCCGCGTTCATGCTCGGTGAGGCCTTCGTCGGCAGCTTCCTGCCCGAGCTCTCGACGAAGCAGAACATGGGGATCATCTCCGGCCTGGGCTGGGGGCTCGGCTACTTCGGCGGGCTGCTGAGCCTGGTTCTCATCATGCTGACCATCACCGCCGATCCAGCGACGGAGCTGGGGCGCTACGTCACGCAGAACCGCACTGCGCTGGTCTTCATCGGGCTCTTCTTCGCCGTCGCAGCCCTGCCGACGTTCCTGCTGGTGCGCGAGCGCGCGCGCCCGGTCCCCGGGTTCGAGAATGCGGGCATCGGCGCCCTGCTGCGCGCGGGTCTGAACGAGCTCAAGCAGTCCTGGGCGCTGGCCCGCCGTTACGACGTGCTCTTCAAGTTCTTCCTGGCCTTCACCGTGTACATGGCGGGCCTGGAGGTGGTGATCAAGTTCATCGGCATCTACGCCACCGCCGAGCTCGCGCTGCAGCCTTCGGAT
>JBAWAM010000084.1:0-8994 GCA_049589315.1 Myxococcaceae bacterium | reverse complement strand
AGCGGCTTCTCCCAGTGCTCGGGGCTGCTCTCCCCGACATCGCCCAACGCCTTCGCCCGAGCCGCCATCCCCTGGCGGAACTCCCACGAGAAGCTGTCCAGCGAGTCCTGCGGCACGCCCAGCGCCTCGAGGCCGGAGTAGGTGAGCGCTGTGGCCACCCAGCAATTCGCGGCCGGGCTCGTCGAGTGCGCGGCGGAGGCCACCACGGAGGCGAGCCGGCGCATCAACTCCCGTCCCGCGGCGCGGTCGTGGATGCGGAGCAGGATGTACGTCGCGACATAAGGGGAGGGACGGGGCCGCAGCACTCCGCTCTGGATGTCCTCCAGTTCGAGCATGTCAGTGTGCCGTGGCGAGGTTCTTCCAGAAGCGCACGAGGCTCTCGTCTGCGCCGAACAACGTACTGAAGATGGTGGAGTCCGCGATCAGCACGTCGCCGGCTCTGCCGTCGCCGGGCGGCATCCACACCAGCGCGTTGAACTCGGTGTTCCCCGCGTTCGTGAACGGATGCGGCCGGGTCCGATCGATCGGTTGTGTCGCCAGGACGTGAATCGACCGGGGGTCGTCGGTCGTGACCGCGTAGTGCGGCAGGTGCATGTGGAAGTTGAAGTTCGTCACCCCCTCGAGCCAGCCAGCCGTGTCGAGGTCTCTCCTCACGGTCAACGGGCAGCTCCGGCTCGTTCCCGGGACGACGGCAGGGCGGAGACCCCAGCGGTTCTCGACGGGGATCCCCAGCCCCTTCAGCAGTGAGCGCGTGAAGCCGCCGAAGCGCTGCTGCCGAGGTACCAGCGCGTCCCCATGGTGGACGTACTCGAGCGCGCGCTCCTCCATGTCCGGCGAGTGACCGACGTCATGGTGGGGACCGATCACCAGGCAGGTGCCTTCGCGCGCGAGGAACGCCCGCACCGCTTCGATCTCCTCGGGCGCGGCGACCTGCTCGGTGACGTTGTGATCGAGCCCGAAGACGAGCAGCGTGTCGGCGTCGTCGACGACTCGCTCGTCGAGCGGCAGGGGGAACCCGGCCTGGTCGACCCGTTGGAACATCGGGACCTTGTGCCCGGTGACCTCCTCGACCACCGCCTGGAACTTCACCCACGCCCAGAAGAAGAGCTCGAGCGATCCCGCTATCCCCTGCTGGAACCTCAGCGGGTCGGACCACTGCGGCACTTCGTAGGCGGGCCAGAGCACCCGGCGAACCTCGGTCATCGTCGAGAACCGATTGTCCATCTCTCTCGGATCGCGGTTGGCCTCCCCCGGGTAGCTCCAGGAGGTGTAGACGCTGATTCGCCGGTGACTCCGCGAATACTTCCGCGGGGTGTGGTTCTGGTTGTACGTGCGTGCGGCTGCTTCGCTCATGACCGGCCTACTGCATCTGCTCGAGCATCTCTCCGAGCGCGGCCTTGATCTTCAGCGCCTTCTTGATCTCGTCGCTCGTGAAGTACGGGTACTCGCCGTACTCGAGGAAGCTGTTGCATTGATGGTCTCGGAGGAACTGGACGAACGCGGCCGTGTTCGTCTTCCAGTCCATCGGGAAGCCCTCGAGGTTCTCGAAGGCGGTGTTGATGCCCGAACGGGTGAAGAGGACGACCGCGTCTTCGGTGTACTTGTCGAAATCGGTGTCGAAGATGCCCTGGTACATGAACCGGGTGTCGTCATCGAAGAGCACCCAGCGCAGATAGTGGAGCTTGAGCGGCGCGAGCAGGTGGGGATCGGCCTTGAGCGAATCGGCGACCCGTTGGCCGTAGCTGCGCATCGCGTCGGCGCGTCCCGGCTTCAGGCGGGCCACGATGGTGAAGCCGTAACACGCCGGGGTCTTCGGGAAGATCGGACCGTACTTCCCCTTCTCGAGGTGATCGGTCGACGTGGGAATGACCATGGCCTCGGGTGTGATCTCCATTGCGGAACTCCGACTCATGTCCACTTCACAGTCGAGACGGCGTCGTGAACCCGCAAGTGAGCGTCCATCCGAGCGGACGAGACCTTCCACCGCCGTCTCGCCATCACCCAGCGCCACGACGGCACGCCTGAGTCCTCGGGTTGGTCACCGCCGCCTTCAGGCGGGCGAGCAGCTTCTCGATTCGGAAGATCCGCGCTCCCCCGGCTGCTCGAGTTCCTCTGAACCCGTCCCCGCGTCACCCCCACGGACATTCGTCTGCACTGCGCGCCGATTCATCCGGCTCTCGTCGATTCCAGTCCACCCATCGACGGCGGCGAGTTCGTACTCCCCGCCTCGGTCTCACGCCCCGACCCCTCCACTCCCTTCGCCGAACCGCGTTTGCTCGCCTATCGTCTCAGGGCTTCGACGCGGCGCCCCACCACGACCCGGGAACGCTCTTGCTCGAGATGCCGGCGGACGCCGGCGTGATGGAGAGGTTGAGTCCACCCTCGCTGAAGGCCTCAATCGATCCCGCGATGGCGGCGAGCCCAAACACGTACGGCTCGCCCAGCGGGAGGGTCGAGAGGATCCCGCCCGAGTTGGGGTCGACCGCCACCAGCAGGTCTCCGGCTTGCACGCTCCAGTAGAGCAGTCCGTCCTCCGGATTGAATGTCACGTCCCCGGATGTGACATGCAGCCCGCTGGGAACGAGGTCGCGCACCACCTGACCCGTAAGGGGGGCAATCACGCGAAGCTCCTGTCCGGCGATCACGAGATTCCCATCGGGTAGCGCCCCGAGGCCGGCTACAGCGCCAGGAGGGAGCTTCGCGACAGCCCGGACTTCCGCCGTGGTTGGATCGATTCGGATCAGCTGAGTTCCTTGAATGCCGTAGAGACTCCCATCCGGAGTCACTGCGATGTCGGCAATCGAGCCGACAGGGGCGTTGCGGCCGTCCATCCACGTGAACCGGCCGATCCTGTACGTCGAGACGGTAACCGGGTCGTGAACCCAGAGTTCATCCGCCGTGTTGACGTACGCAGGCGCTGAGGCGGTTTCGAAGATGCATGCGGAAGGGGCGTCGCATGGGTCGACCACCGTCGATGTGAGCGTCACGAGGAACTCACTCCCGGTTGAAGCATCCGGAATCGAGACCACCGTCGAGAATGCTCCGTAGGACGATGCGAAGAAGAGGACTCTGAAGCGCAGGGCTTCGGGTGGTCGCGGCGGATCGCCCAGGGCGGACTCTTTGAACTCTGGGTCGCCCCTTAGCTGCACTTCCGCTTCATTGAATCGGCACGTTCCGAAAGGACTCTCCTCGACCACCCGGATGTCGAAGTACCGCGGCTCTGCGATTTTCACGTCGATGGAGGGAATGCTCGAAACCACGACGCGGGCCTCGCAGGTTGCGGGCTCGGGCTCCGGCCCTCGTGTGCCTGGTTTCACCGGCTCCGGCTTGAATCCCGTGCCGATGAGTTCGAGGCGAACGGGGCCAGCCTCGGTGTCGAGCAAGGCGGTGTCGGTCACGGTGCCCGGCTCCTGAGGCGTGAAGTGAACGAGAAGCGTGACGTACTCGGTCGCCCTGAGCTCGATGGTCCCGGAAGGCGCAGCGGAAAAGGGCGAATTTGCGCGGGCGGCGTCGACTCTCGTCGGAAGTGAGGAGCTGTTTCGAATGGACAGCTCGCGCTTGGTACTGTCTCCCACCGCCGTGTCCGGGAAGACGATCCTGTAGACCTCGCCCATCCAATGACCGTCGCCGCTGATCGAGAGGGACGGGCTCGGACGCCACAGTGCTTCGTCGCCGCATCCGCTTCCCGCCGAGAGCGCGAAGACAACCGCGAGGATGGACACTCTCCTGCAAGGGAACTCGCGCATGGGGCGTACTCCTCAGCCGGCGAGTTGCTTGCGGAGAGAAGCGAGGGGAAGTCGCGGTCGCGACGGATGTCATGCGGTGTGCCGAGACATGCACACATGCGAATCCGGCTGCGCAGCAGACGCAACATCTTCGGCGCCGCAGTCGGATCGTCCTCGGTCGGCATTCGAAATGCGTCTGGCACCTTCGTTGGCGGGAACGGCCATTGCCGGCGATGGCCCAGCGGAGCCGCAGCAGTCGTTCATGACGGCACATCCCACCCGGTTCGTGCTCGAGTCAGCTATGGTCGAACCGCGTTCGTTCGCCCTATCGTCGGGACGGCTAACCTGCGCCGCCGCCCCGCTTTCGTCGGCTCTTCGCCAGCGCGTTCAGGATTGCCTCACGCTGTTGCCGCCGGTCCTCACCCAGCGGCGGCGGCTCCTGCATGCGCGGGAAAATCAGGCCCAACCTTCCGCCGAACGGTGCGAACACCTTCGACAGGGTCTCGAGGGTTGGGTTGGCGTGGGGATCATCCTCGAGCTTCGCAATCGCCCGTTCCGAGAGCTTCACCGCCCGAGCGAAGGACTTGCGGTCCATTCCGAGAACCCCGCTGCGCAGGACGCGGGCCGCCTCACCGAGGTGAAGCTCACCGGAGCGCACCATCGCGGCGACTTCTTCGAGGAGTGCCTTGCGCTCCACCGGACGCATGCGCGCCACCTGGTCGCGGTTCATAGGAGCGTCCAGACGCGGAGCTTCTCCGCGGTGTGCTTGAGGCCAATGCTCGGAAAATCGAGCGTCTCCCCGGGGAGTCCCAGATCCATGAGCAGTTCGGGTAACCGCTCGAGGCGAACCGCGAGCTGGTGGAGCCCCGCGCGGAGGAAGCCTTCGTCGGCCCCGAAGCTCTTGAGCAGCGCCGGCCAGTCTACAGTGCCTCCAGTCTCGAACCCGGCCCACCTCGTCGCCCGGGTGACACCCTCGAGATCCATCTGCATCGGGGCGAAGTCGTAGATGGGCGCCAGCTTCACCGCCTCGTCGGTCCTCAGCACCGCCATGTTGCGTCCATGGTTGTCGGAATTGCCGAAGACGAGGTTCAGCACGTCGCGCTTGAGATACTCGAGCAGCACGTCTCGCCAACGCTCGGCGGCCAGGATCTCGCGAAGAACAGCGAGCACCTGTTGGTGGCTGAGCCAGGCTCCGGGGTCGGCTCCGACGAGCGAATAGATGGACTCCACCCCCCACCGGACCTCGCGACCCTTCTGCCGGGAGACGTCGAGTCTGGGCAGCCAGAGACTGGGACCCGAGGGCCCTTCCTCCAGCGACATGCCTTGCACGGAGATCGTCTCGATTCCCAGCTCCGCCAGGGCACGGTTGTAGACGTACTCGGAACGCAGGATGACCCTGTCTCTCTCACTTGGGCCCCGGGAGAATTTCACCAGATAGTGCAGGTCCGGGGTCGTGGGCTCGTCCTGCCACACGTCGATCCACACCTGCTCCGACGCGTCCAGCCGCACCAGGATCTTCGGCGCCTCGCCGCCGGCTCCTGTCGCACCGCCCACCTGGGCTCCGAGCTCCGCTGCGTAATCGAGAAAGGCGTGTTCACGCTCAATGACGGCCTGGCGGGGAAATCGACGCGGTGAACCGACCTTTGGAGGGACCGACTCTTCGATCCGAAGATTGCCAATCGGGGCGGTCGTGCCGCGACGAAGGACTTCGAACTCGTTCTTCGGTTCGGCGCGCAAGCCCAGCCGACGAAGCCACCAGCGTTGCGCGCTGCCCATCGGACGAATGTCGTCGAGGAACGCGGGCCAATGCCGGGAGTACGTCGGGCCGAACTCAACCGGGAGGCGCAGGCTGACGGAGGCGAAAGGTACGTCCTTCCCGATCCAACTCGAGAGGTAGTCGAAGTCGTACTCGAAATTGCACGCCCCAGCCGGCCCCTTCTCGGGTTCGAGGAATTCGAGGACCGCCGCCCGGTGCCACCTTCCATCGACATAGGTCTGGAGATTCAGATCCACGCTCATGCACCATAATGCAGTATGCCGGTACACCGACCAGTTGTTCTGCATTCTAATGCATGAACTCGCGTGTCCGGTCTCCAATCCTGCATCGAAATGCAGGAATGCCACAGGGGGACAGCGGCTGCCTGCTCGGTAGGGCCCCCGAGGAGCGCGGGACCGACGTCGACCAGCCCCGCTACCTGGCAGCCGCCGGCATCGAGGAAACAGCCTGCGTGGGCAGCGGTTCGAGCGCCTCGATCGCGCGGGGCGCCCATACCCGCGTTACGACCACCGCCGCACCGAAGAGCAGGGACGCGAGGGCCATCACCAGCCGCAGCCCGAATGCGTCCGCCAGGACGCCGAGCACCATCAGTCCGACCGCGTAGCCGCCGCCCAGCACCATCGAGTGCAGGCTGCTGATGCGCGCCTGGACGCTGCGTGGCGCGCGGAGTTGCTCGACCGTGTTGAAGGTGGTGAGCGACGCCAGGTACATGCCGCCCAGGGGCGCGATCAGCACCGCCGCCAGCGCCGGGTTCGGTGCCGCCCAGAACAGCCCCGCGCTGGGCCCGAGAAGCAAGGACGCAGTCACCGCCAGCCGCCGGAATCCGAAGCGCGACACCAACGGACCTATCATCAGCGCGACCGATACCGCGCCTATCCCCTGCGAGGTGGTGAGCAGGGATGCCAACTCCGCGCCGCGGCCGAACACCTTGAGCGCGTACACCGGGATCATCCCGATGAACGGCGCAACCAGCATCGCCACCGCCAGCGTCGCACCGAGCGACAGGCGGATCCCCGGATCTCGGCGGGCCACGTCGAGCCCTTCGCGAATGCCCTCCAGCAGAGATGCCTCGTTGCGCTCGCGGTGCGGATCCGGCGCCGGCAGGCGCTTCAGCGCCCACAGCACGCCCGTGTACGAGACTGCGTTGAGCGCGAACGCCCACGTTGCGCCGCCTGCAGCAAACACCACCGTCGCCAGGGCCGGCCCGATGATCCGGCCCAGGTTGAACTGCGCCGAGTTCAGACTGAATGCGTTGGCCAGTCCGGACGGCGGCACCAGCTCCGAGATCAGCGCCACGAACGCCGGATTCGAGAGCGTGTTCGCGCACCCGTTCACGAACGCGAGCGCAGACATCCATCCGACCGTGAGGTTTCCGGAGAAGGCCAGCGTCGCCAGCGAGGCAGCGACGAGGATCTGCACCGTATTGAGGACGAAGAGGTACTTCCTGCGCTCGAAGCGATCCGCCAGCGCTCCCGCCATCGGGGCAAGCAGCACCGAGGGCAGGAACGTCATCGCCGCCACCATACCGACCCAGGCGGCCTTGCCGGTGTGTTCGGTCACCGCCACACCCAGCGCGACGGTCGACATCCACGTTCCGACGTTGGAGATCAGCGCGCCGGTCCACAGCGCGGAAAACCCCGGGAACCGGAAGGCGTGAAAAGACGAGAGCTGAAGCAGCCGGCGCAAGCGCGTACTTTCTAGCTCAACGGCGATCGCAGCGCTCCGCGCTGCTTTCCTCTCCCACGGAGGGGGAGCGGGCTCAAGGAGCGGGAGGTCGCTCTTGTAGTTGGGCGCGAGGCTCTGGATCCAGGGCTCCGCCGGCGACTGAACGACCCGACCTTCGAGGCGAGGGCGCCTGTCGGTCACGGACCACCCGCCACGGCGCCGGGCCGATATCCCGCGCCACACGCCAGCCCAAGTATGCGCCTCGCCGCTGGCCATGATCGCCACGCGCGGCGCTGTCTTCCCGTTCCTGGAGCAAGCCACCATGCAGCCATCGATGCCGCAGTCGGATCAGCAGATATTCGTGGATTCCATCAAGGACCGGGTGTCCGAGGCGGTACGCGATCGGATCACTTCGGTGTTCGAGCAGCGGATCGGGTCGACGATCCGGGACCAGGTCGGTGAGGCCATCCGCCAGTCGATGGCGGAGCGCGGGGGCGCCTTCCGTCAGCCCGCCGTCGGCGGGTTCGACCCGGACACCCTGGCGGATTCCGTCCGCGAGCGCCTCGCCGAAGGCCTTCGGGAGCGGATCGCCGAGGGCGTGCACGAGCGGGTTCGCTCGGTCATGCGTGAGCGGCTCCGGGAGACGCTGAGGGTGGCCCTGGCCGAGCAGCGGATGGCCTCGCAGATGGGTTACGCCTTCGACCACGCACGCCTGGCGGACAGGATTCGCCACCGCCTCCTCGACAACATGAGGGACACCGTCCATGCCTCGGTTCGCGAGCACGTGCGCACCGCGCTGCGCGAGCGACTGGTGGAAGCGGTTCGCAGCGCCGTTGCCGAAACGCGTGCGGCCCAACCCGGGTACCAGCTTTCGTTCGATCCCGAGCGCCTGGCCGACAGGGTGCGGATCCGCCTGGCCGAGGCACTCCAGGACCGCATCGCCTACACCGTCCGTGAGCAGCTGGCCGAAGCGCTCCGGGAACGGCTGGGGGATGCGCTGCGGACCACCATCGCCGAGCGCTGGAACGGCGGGGCCCTGGGCCAGGTGGATCCCACCGTGCTGGCGGATGCCATCTACGACCGCCTCTCGGATGCGTTCCGCGAGCGGATCAACGTGGCGGTCCGCGAGAAGATCCGGATGACACTCCGCGGCCACCTGGCCGAAGCGATTCGCATCGCGGTGCTCGAGCAGAGGTCGTTCGGGCAGGGACCGGTGCCGATGGACCCCTCCCGCGTGGCGGACTACGTCCGCGGCTGGGTGCTGGACGGGCTCCAGGAGCGGCTCGCCGAGGCCATCCACGACCGCCTCGAGAACGTGCTGCAGGAACGGCTCTACGACGCCCTTCGCCTGTCGATGCCGGAGCAGCGGATGGGCGAACAGCAACCCGGCCTCGGCTACCCGACCTCCATGGGGTTCGACACCGACCGGATGGTCAACGCCATCCGCGAGCGCCTCGAGCCCGAAATCAGCGATCGGCTGAGCGAGGTGGTTCGGGAGCGGGTCTCCGAGGCGGTCCAAAGCGAGCTGAGGAGCACCGCGACCCGGCACGACGCGTGAGCTCTCCGCACTGAACGACCCAGGCCGGTCGGGAGCGATCCCGGCCGCCAGCGCCCGCGCCCCCCTCAATCTCCGCGGTCGCGCGCCTTCTGGGCGAGGCACTCCACCAGGAAGTCCACCGTCGCCCGGACGCCGGGGAGCTGGCCGCGGCGGTGGGGCATCAGGAGGGTCGTCGTCACGGTCCCCGCATTCCACCCGGGCAGCACCCGGACCAGCTCTCCCGCGTGCAGGGCCGCGCGACACAGGCTCTCGGGCAGGCAGGCCACGCC
>JBAWAM010000083.1:0-6516 GCA_049589315.1 Myxococcaceae bacterium | reverse complement strand
CCATTGGGATGCACGGCAGGCCCGGGTTCCGCGAGCGTCGACTCGCCAGGTGCGAACGTCACCAGATCTGCGCCACCGGACCGGCTGCAGGGACGGCCAGTCACACGGGTCCGTTCGGTCCGGGTCGCTCCGGCAACTGCCCGTGCGCGTGCACCTGCCCACGCCAGATCGAGCAGCCGCGAACTGATCAGGTGATCTGATCGGTTCATTCGCTACGGCTCCGGCCCCCGCCCCGCCCCGGCCCGCCCCACCAGGGGCGCTGCGCAACATGCTCCCCGCACACGTCTGTACCGGAGGATCGCGGCGCGGAACTGGCCTCCCTCTGAACGCTCACCGCCGCCGTCACAATCGCAGCGTGCGACGGGGTCCGGGGCGGGTTCGGTGCGCCGCGCAACATGCGCCCGCACACCTTGTGCCGGAGAATCACCGCGCGGAACGGGCCTCCCTCTGAGCGCTCTCCGCCGTCGTCGTTCTCCGGCACGATCGCAGTGTGCGACGGGGGCAGGAACCTCGCATCGCCCCGCCCCGGACGAGGACCCGCAGAAACTGTAGGGATCTCCCTACAGATTCAGCGAATGTCGCCGGCTGGAGGGCGCTTCCCAGCGAAGCCAGTGTTTTCGCAGGGTTGGGCGTGCTCCGAGCGCTGAACACACGGGGCCAGGTCAAGGATAGGGCACGTTGTGCGCACAGATTGTTCGCGAGTCCGTGGGCGGCGCCAGGATCGACGCGATCCGGCAGCCACGACAGTCCACGGCGGGCCACTCCGACCACGACCTCCGGGCTCGGCGGAGGGTTCGTAAATCTGGTCAGATCTCTGATCAGTTCAACCGATGGTCGCCGGCGGACTCGACCTGGCGGTCGGCTCCAGTTGTTTCGCGGGTTTGCGCGCCCAGGACACGCTCAGGTACGGCTCGGAAGCCACGCGCGCGGCCCGGTGTGCGCACAGATCGTTCGCACATGCGCGAAAGCGCCTAAAGGTCAGAGGTCGGCGGGCGCCGGCGCGGTGCACGGGAGCCCATCACATGCGCGGGCGTAGAGCCCCGAGCGGGACACGAGGGTCGAGCGAAAGCGCTCTCGCTGCGGCACGGTCTCGCGGGCGCCGGTGAGGGCCTGGTACGACAGCGTCCAGCTTCCGTTGGGCCCACAGGACACCAGCGCGCTGCCGGGCTGAGGCAGCCACCAGAGGAACTCGGCGTCGCACGGCGATTCGGCGCGAACGGGGGAGAGATCGCGCGCCCGGAGGATCCACAGGCCGGAGTGCATCACCACCGCGAGGAGCTCGCCCTCCGAGTCGGCGACGAGCTCCGCATGGGCGTCCGCCCGGGCCGGAAGCTCGAAGAAGCCGAGCCCCTGCCCGTCTTCGCCGAAGGACACGAGCTTTCCGGAACTCTCCAGCGCGGCCACTCCGGCAGTGTGTCCGGCGAGCGCAACGGTCGAGAGCGCTCCAATCTGCTCCGGGGCACCTTCACCGCGCAGCCGCCAGAGCCCGGATCCCCCCGCCGCATCGCGGGTCGAAGCGGCGATCCACAAGGTCCCGCCGTGATCCCAGCTCAGCCGGGAGATGCCGGGCAGCGCCACGAAGCGCCCCGTCCCATCACTGCCACACACGGCAAGGCCTCGGTCGTTGAACGTCGCGGCACGGGTCGCGTCCTTCGACACGGCGAAGCCGGCGCGGTTCGAGGGCACGTGCTGCATCAGGCAGTGGTTCAGCGCGCCAAAGTGGGAGTCCTGGGTCGGCGACGTTGCGAACCACGCGACGCTGGTGCTGGCGAAGTAGAGGACCACGCCCAGCCCCACCGCGGTGAGCGCCGACAGCACCAGCACGGACCCGAGCCGGTTTCCGCCCTGTCTCCCCACGAGACCGATGCTGCGATGAACGATCCTCGAGGGCGCGGGCATGCCCCTTCGATTTACCACGCACGCTGGCTGCTTGCGCCCGCTCGCCTGCTCCGCGTCCTCGATGCTTCAGGCAACAGTCGAGGCATTGTCTCGACGCGGCGTCGGTGGGGCTCGCAGTACAAGCACGCCATGCCGATGCGCTCGTGGGTGCTCTCTGTGCTGACCCTCTCCACGCTCGTTGCCTGCGGCGCCTGCCGCTCCACGAAGCAGGGGCCGGCCGACTGCGTGCTGGTCCCGGATGGCTTCGGACCCGATGGAGCGGTGCCGGTCCGAGCCGAGGTGGTCGCGAGCGGTCTGGAGGTCCCGTGGGCGATCGGCTTTCTCCCCAACGGCGACGCGCTCATCACCGAGCGGCCCGGACGCATCCGGCTCCTCGAAGATGGGCAGCTCGTGACCGCTCCCGTCGCGCAGCTCGCCGTGCGCAACCAGGGCGAAGGCGGACTGCTCGGGCTCGCGGTCCATCCGGAGTTCGCGACGAACCGCCTCTTCTTCGTGTACTTCACTTCCGAGCAGCGCGGCATTGCGGAGAACCGGGTCGAGCGCTGGCAGCTCACGGAGGATCATCGCTCGGCCGCGTTCGACCGGGTCATCCTCGAAGGAATGCCGGCGGCGAACGTCCACGATGGCGGCCGACTCCGCATCGGCCCCGACGGCCTGCTCTACCTCAGCCTCGGTGATGCGCGGGAGCCCTCTCGGTCGCAGGATCCGAGCGCGTCGAACGGCAAGATCCTGCGGCTCACGCTGGACGGGGAGATTCCGGCGGACAACCCGTTCCCCGGCAGCGCGGCCTGGATCATCGGCGTGCGGAACAGCCAGGGCTTCGACTGGCGCGACGACGACACGATGTGGGTGGTCGATCACGGCCCGACCGGTGATCTCGGGCGCACGGGGCACGACGAGGTCAACGTCGCGGGCAGGGGCTCGAACCTGGGCTGGCCGGAGCTCATCGGGTGCGAGACGCGCGAGGGCCGTGTGACGCCGTCGCTCACCTGGGAAGGTGCGGTCCCGCCCGGCGGCGCGGCGATCTACACCGGCACGGAGATTGGCCCCTGGCGCGGGAGTCTGCTGGTCGGGACGCTCGGTTCGAGGCACCTGCACCGCGTCGCCTTCGCGGACGACGGCCGAACGGTCAGCACCCACGAGGTGTACTTCCGGGGGAATCCCCCCGAGGGGCTGGGGCGCCTCCGCGAGGTGGTGATGGGCCCGGACGGGCATCTCTGGATCACCACCAGCAACTGCGACGGGCGCGGCGACTGCCCAGCCGACGGAGACAAGGTCCTCCGGGTCCGTTCGGCGTCCGCGCCGTCACCGTAGGCCTATTTCGGCCAGCGGAACTTCACCCGCTCGGACCGGTCCAGCGCGTCCTTGATCAGCGCGTCGACGTCGAGCGCCTTCTCGGCCTCGAGGCACTCCGCCTGGCTGCTGTGCAGCGCGGGCTTGGGCGGGAGGAAGAGCTTGCAGCAGTCCTGGTCCGGAAGGATCGAGGTTTCGAAGGTCCCGATCTTCCGGGCGATCTGGACGATCTCGTCCTTGTCCGAGCCGCACAGCGGCCGAAGGATGGGCATCCGCGCGACTGCGTCCACAGAGGCCAGGTTCTGCAGCGTCTGCGAAGCGACCTGGCCGACGCTCTCGCCCGTCGCCAGCGCCTTGCACTTGTGGCGCAGCGCGATCCGCTCGGCCAGTCGCACCATGAAGCGACGGTAGAGGATCACCCGCAGCGGCTCGGGGCAGTTGAGCCGGACCGCCGCCTGGATCTCGGACAGCGGCACCAGGTGCAGCCGCGAGGTGAACTGCCATTGGGTCAGCCTCTCGACGAGGTCTTCCGCCTTCTCGATGCTCTTCCGATCCACGCGCGGGTAGCTGTGGAAGTGCACGAACTCCACGTGGCAGCCGCGCTTCATCATCCGCCACGCGGCCACCGGTGAATCGATGCCGCCGGAGAGCAGCATCGCCACGCGGCCGCTGGTGCCGACCGGCAGGCCACCCACCGCGCCATGCTTCGACATGCCCAGCAGGATGCCGTCGTTCAGCACCACCACGTACGTCGTCACCTCGGGGTCATGGAGATCGACCTCGACCTGCATCCGATCCTGCACGTACATGCCGAGCAGCCGGTTGATCTCGATCGACGTCTTCGGGAACCGCTTGTCTCGCCGACGGGTCACGATCCGGAAGCTCTTCGGCTTCAGCTCACGGAGCTGCTGGAGCAGCATCTCGCCCACTGCCTCGAGGTCGAGCGGCAGCTTGCGTACCGGCATGGCGAAGGCGACGCCGAACACGTTGGAGACGCGCCGGAGCACCTCCTCGCCGTCGCCCTCTCCGTCGACCAGCATGCTGCCGTTGATCTTGTGGACCTTGAGCTCGCCAGCGCCCTGCAGCGCAGCGATCAGGTTTTTCCGGAGCGAGTGCTCGTAATACGCCCGGTTGCCCCCCTTGAGGGCGATCTCGTGGAAGTGGACGGCGATGGGATCCAATGATGAGTCCTCTGGCGGGGCGCTGTATCGCAACTCCCGCTTCAACGCATCCCGAACGGATGGCGCCGCAGAGGACTTCCCCGAGCGAGCGAGCGAGCTGTCGGGCCAGGCGGGGCGGGTCAGGCCCGCATCGCGGCGGCGGCCAGCCCGGGAATCTTGAGCCAGCTCGGCTCGAGCTCGAACAGCACGAGCTTCCGTCCGACCTGGTTCAGGGTCCGGTGCCCGGGGAACCACGGTGACGGGGGCATGCCCTTCAGGGGCGCGCGCAGCACGACCTTCTCGATGTTCTCGAGCATGTACGTGTTGTGCACCCACCCTCGCCCGCTCTGGATGTCCTCCAGGGTGCTCGACGGATGGCCGCCCCACGGAGGGGAGGCGAGCCCGAAGGTCGCACCGCCCCACGTGTTCACGGCGACGCTGCCGTAGCGCAGCTCCCGGATCGCCTTCTCCACGGCGGGTCCGAGCTCGGCGTCCTTCTGGGTCTTCGGGTGCACGATCAGCGAGCACGCCAGGGTCCCCCACACGTGCGCGTTCACGAACGGCACCGCCGCCTCGAGGAACTCGCGCGGCTCGGCTGAACCGAGCTCCACCTCCGACAGCACCGCGCACCAGGGCTCGGTCCGGAACACGTCGTCCTCGAGGTTCGACGGGTCGACCTGGGTGATCAGCGCATACGGGAGCTCGCCCGGGCCGGCCTCGCCGACCAGCTTCAGTCCCCTCCGCCCCTGGGTGAGCTGTTTCCAGCGTTCCTCGGCCCCCGGGTAGTAGGCCCGGCGCACCACGCCCTTCTGCAGGCTCTGCTCCAGGTATCCGAGGAGCTTCTCGCGCTGCGCCCAGCCTTTCGGGAGCACGAGCAGTTTGGCGGCGTTGCAGTTGAACGAGGCGTTGTTGGTCACCATCCCGGCGATGTTGTCCGCCTGGTGCTGCAGCTCGGCGTCGGTGTACGGACCGGGGACGACGATCACCGGCGTCACGTTCCCGAGCTCGGAGGTGATCTCCTTCTTCAGTAGGGGGTCCTTGCGCCGCTTGCGTGCCTCGCGCTCGGGTCCGGGCGGGCCCCACACCATCAGGTCGTGGGTCTTGTCCGAGCCGGTGATGTGGACCTCGTCGACCAGCGCGTGCTCGACCAGGTACTTCCCCACGTCCTCTCCCCCGTACACGACGGCGAAGAACCCGCGCTCGATGGCCGGCTTGAAGGCGCGCTCGATGAACGGCCCCAGGTACTCGTTCACCGGATTCATCTTGAGGACGACGGCGGTCCCCTCGACGAACAGCTTGTAGACGGCGTCGGTGGGCGGGATCGCGTTCACGTTCCCGGCGCCGAGCACCAGGCACAACCGGCCATCGTGCGGCGTCCTGTAGAACGACGCCTGCGATTCGCGAAGCCGGTCGGCGGTGACTCCGGGCTGGAGGTGCACCTCGGCCTCGTGCTTCTGCATCAGCATCGCTTCGAGGCCGTTCGACGGGTACACCCGCACGGAGAGCCGCCCGTCCGGGAGGGTGCTGACCCACGACGGCTCGATCCGGGGCGCCCCGCCTCGCTTGATGTCGATCAGGCTCTCGGTGAGCAGCCGCAGGTTGCGGATCGTCACCATGGGGCCGGCGAGCCACTCCTCGCCGGAGAGCGGGCTGTCGAAGTCGATCCCCTTGGCGGCGCAGGCCGCGCGGACGCTCTCCTCGGCGATCTGCCCGAAGCCCTCCCGCAACTCCTCCGCCAGCCGGATCCGCTCGTCGATCGTCAGTCGGGCGAATGCGCGGCTGCCCTCCTTCACACGACGAACGATGCGGTCGAGATCGGTCACCGGCGTGGGGGCCTGGGCTGCGGCGGCGTTCATGGGGACTGCTCCAGAGAGTGGGAGGCCCTATGTCATAATCGCCCGGGCTGCTCACCGCTCGAAGTCCGCGCCGATCCCGATACCAGCGAACACCCCACGCACCAGGCCGAGGGAAGCCTCCGGGAAGAACACGGTCCCGCCTTGTCCGAGCGCATACAGCGACGGGAGAAAACGCCACCTCGCCTCGACACCGGCCAGGTATCTGGGCGCCTCTCCCAGCCCGGTGATGGCGAGCCGTGCGCCGCCGGTCAGCCTCCCCTGGAGCGCCCGACCGGAGACGGAGACGTCCACGTGGGTGCGGCCCCAGA
>JBAWAM010000082.1:0-10297 GCA_049589315.1 Myxococcaceae bacterium | reverse complement strand
GCTCACCTCGCTGCAGTCGAACGTCTCGGATCGCCCGGCGGTCGACGCGGACGTGGCGGTGGCGAGGGCGGACGCGGCGTGGGAGGCGGGGCGAATCGACGTCGCCCGCGCCCACCTGCAACGGGCCCTCACGCTGAATCCGCCGCTGCACGTCGACCGCGCCGCGCACGTGAAGCTGGCGGCCCTGGAGGATCCGATCCGTGGCCCGGCGGTGAGGGCCTGGTTCAGCGATCGGGCCGAGGACGTGAAGCTCCTCATCGTCCTGGACGCGCTCGAGCGCAGCCCCAACGACCCGTACCTGAACTACCTCCTCGGTCGTCGGCTCACCCGGACCGCGCCCAACATGGCAGTCCCGCGGCTCTCGCGGGCGCTGCAGGGCGAGCTGCCCGAGGCGATCCGGCGCGAGGCGTACCGCCTGAAGATCGAGGCCAACTACCTGGCCGGAGATTGTTCTGCGGTGGAGCACGACGTCGGCGCGCTGCCGGACCTGGGCCCCGCCTTCGCGCTCTCTGCGCGCGAGTGGGTCGAACGTTGCCAGTTCGAGGCGCGCACCTGGAACGGACCACTGGTGCCGGACGCCGCTTTCCGCTAAGAGCCGCCTCGGTCCGAGGCCCTCGACTCCCTCGACGTGAGGTCCTCTGCCCGGCCGCTTGACGCACGACCGGGAATGCGCTCGCCCGTCACACGTTCCGAGGTTCGCATGAACGCCCGACTTCTCGTCTCCGCCGCCCTGATCGCCGCCCTCGCCGCGGCGTGCGCCCCCCGCAGGATCCCCGGAACCGACATCCAGGACACGGACGACACCCGCGCCCTGCTGACGGTCATCGATCGCTACCGCACCGGGGTGGAGAGCCGGAACGCCGAGGCCGTCAGCGGCCTGGTCGCCCCTGACTTCCGGGACGACGGGGGCACGCCCGCGGCGGATGACGACCTCGACACCCGCAACATCCGCGACGCGCTCACCCAGCGCTTCGCCCGGATCGACGACGTGCGGCTGGAGATCGATCTCCGCTCGATCGACGTGCAGGACGACCTGGCGAGCGCGGTCTATTACTACACGCTCCGCTACTCGATGCCCGGCCTGTCGGACAAGGTCCAGACCGCCTCCGAGCTGAAGCGGATGGACTTCCGCCGCATCGACGGCGAGTGGCGGATCGTCTCCGGCATCTAGCTTGATTGATGGGGTCGGCAGTTTGCAGTTCGCAGTCGGCAGGCAACCCGGCAGCCAGGCAGGCCGACGCCTCTTTTCCGGTGCTCGCGGAGTCCTCCCCGCCCGCCTGCACCGAGCGTTGACAGGTCCGTCAGCGCGACGTTATACCGACCGCCCCCACGCTGTAACCCTTGGTAACAACGAGGCTTATCCATGGCTGTCGCTGAAAATCCGAACACCCGGCGGGACTGGAAGAAGCGCGAGAGCTTCACCAGCGCGATGGTGCAGATCCTCATCGTGGCCCTGGTGCTCGCGGGCGCGGTGTACTTCTTCGTTCAGCGCGGCACGCGCAAGAAGGAGATCTCGGATCGTCTGCAGGAGGCGCGCATCACCGCGCTCCGCGACAACCCGGCCGATCTCAAGAAGGCCTCGGACGAGCTGGACGCCATCTTCGAGCTGGACGACTCGGCGAAGGACGCCGTCGCGCTCGCCGCGGACATCGAAACCCAGCGGTGGCTGGTGCACCGTGAGGCCGGCGCCGAGCAGAAGGCGCGCGACCTCCTGAAGAAGGCGCAGGAGCTGGACGCCCGCACGGAGGAGCGCTACGGCAACGAGGTGTTCCACAAGCTCGCCAGCGGCAACTCCGCCGACGCAGAGCAGCACGCCGAGCAGCTCCGAAAGCAGGGCGCGAGCACGGCGAAGATCTGGAACAGCCTCGGTCAGGCCTACCAGGCGCAGGGCCAGCTGGGCATGGCGCGCCAGGCGTTCGCGCAGGCCACCGACAAGGCCTGGAAGAACCCGCGCTACTACGCGGACTACGGTGAGGCGCTGCTGGCCCAGGCAGACTACCGCCAGGCGATCGAGGTCTTTGGAAAGGGTCTGAACGCCAACCCTGATCACCTCCGCAGCAAGCTGGGCCTGGCGCTCGCCCGCATCTACCGCGAGGACCGGGTGAAGGACGCGTCGGATGCGATCAACGAGGCGCTCTCGCTGGGCGATGCGCTGACCCCGGGCATGAAGGCGCGCGCGCTGGCCGCGCAGGCGGAGCTGGCCAACTTCGAGCAGCGCTACGACGACGCGGTGAAGAGCGCGGGCGAGGCGCTGGCCATCAACCCCGCGGAGCAGTTCGCCCTGTTCGCGAAGGCCCGCGCGCTGGCGTTCAAGAAGGATCCGGGCGCGCTGGACGCGTTCAAGGCGGCCATCGCCGCGAACAAGACCGCGCCGGTCGTGTACTTCACGGGCGCCAACCTGCTTCAGGCTGCGGGCAACCATGACGGCGCCATGGCGCTGCTGAACGACTACGAGGCACTCTACGGCAAGGTGACGCTCACCGACGCCGAGGGCAAGGCGAAGCCGGCCATCGAGAAGGACGACAAGTACTGGATCGTCCGCGGCGACGTCCTCCGCGCTGCCACCAACCACGCCGAGGCGATGGCGGCGTACGACCGCGCGGTCGCGGCGAACAGCCTCAACCTGGCCCGGGCCCACTACGCCAAGGGCGCGCTGCTCCTGGAGCAGAAGCTCTATGACAAGGCCCTCGAGGAGCTGGATCTGGTCACCCCGGACGACGGCAGCGGCCAGCTCGCCGAGGCCTACAAGGCCAAGGGCGAGGTGCTCTTCGCCAAGGGTGACTACCCTGCCGGCGCCCAGAACTTCGCCTACGCCCTGACCCGCATGCGCGCGCAGCAGGCCTCCCGCGAGGAGCTCAACGCGCTGGTCCAGGAGGTGAGCAAGATGCTCATCGCCAAGAACCAGAAGAACACCGCCAAGGCGTGGGAGACGGAGACCAAGCCGCTCATCCAGTAGGACGGCTTCGAGCCCAGGCTCACCGGAGGCCCGGACCCGAGAGGGGGCCGGGCCTTCGTCGTTTCCGGGCCCCGGTGATGGCTAGAAGAGCTGGCCGGCGGGGATGACCCGATATCCGCCGGAGACGAACCGCCACTCGCCGTCTTCCTGCTCCAGGGTTCCTTCGACCTCGTAGGCCTGGATCCGGCTCTCCGCCGAGAGGCGCTCGAGGGTGTCTGCCTCGGAGCGACCGAAGATGAACTTGCCCCGGAACCATGCCTCCGAGGGCGACCTCAGCTCCACGTCGATGTCTCGCACGAACACGCGGACCCACTGACCGCGGAGGATCTGCGCGGCGAGGATCTGCCTCAATTCCTGCTTCGACAGCGCGGGAGAGGTGCCCCGGAACCGCTCGGAGATCTGCTCCATGATGAAGCCGAGGTCCTTCTCCTCGGCCGCGGCGGTCATCTGGATCACCATCTGCCGGATCTGCTCTTCGGGCGTGGGCTTGTTTCGAGGCCAGAGCACCAGGACCGCTACCGCCGCGGCCAGGGCCAGCGCCGCGCCGACCACTCTCGAACGCGTCACGCGCCCACCTCTCCCTCGCGGTCTGCGCGCTCCTCCACCAGCTCGTCGGCGTCGATGATCTCGGCGGGCCGGAGCGCCTCCCCGATCTGCTTGAGTCGGCGGGTGGAGAGCCCTTCGAGATAGGACATCGACTTCGGGTAGTCGCGCAGCATCGCCTCGAAGGCGTCGCGCTCGAGCACCGCTGCGGCCGTCTTGCGCGTCGCCACCACCGTCGCGGTGGCGCGGAGCCCGGTCAGCAGAGAGATCTCTCCCGCCACGTCCCCCTCCCGCAGGACGCTGAGACGGACCACGTCCCCGCCCGGGGTCTCCTTCTGCACGACGAGCTCACCCGCGATCACGAGGAACAACCCGGTGGAGGGCTCCCCCTCCACCAACACCCTCTCGTTGGGCTGGAGCGCGCGGAAGGAGAAGCGGCCGAGGATTCCGGCGCGCTCCGCTTCGGGGATCTGCTGGAAGAGCGGCGAGGTCGCCATCAGGTTGCGGGCCATGCGCTGCTGCGCGAACTCCGCGAGGATCGCTGTGACGCTGGGGTGGCTCCGCGCGACGGCGTTCAGCGCTTCGCGGCGGATCTCGAAGACCTCCGTGTCCGACACGGCGGCGACCGTCGCGGTGGGCGCGGCGCCGGTCAGCAGCGCGATCTCTCCGAAGATCGAGCCGCCGCCGAGGAAGCCCAGCGTCTTCGGCTCGCCGTCGACCATGCGGGTGACCTCGCACTTGCCTGCGGCGATCACGAAAATGGCATCGGACACCTCGCCTTCGCGCGAGATCGTCTCGTCGGGGGCCACCGTGCGGTATCCCATCCCTTCGACCAGGGCGACGAACGCGTCGAGATCGAGCTCGGAGAACAGGGGCAGCGGCGGCTGCGCCTCCGGATCCGCCTCACCGCCCGTATCGGGCGCGGCGAGGACCTCGATCGCCTTGTCGCGCAGCGCCTCTCCCTGGAGCGCCATCAGGTCCTCCTGGACGTTGCCGTCGTAGAAGGCCTCGGGCGGAAGCGGCGGCGGAACCGACGCGCGACCAGGGACCTTCCGGGCGGCGCGGGCGTGGATGCGGGCCAGGGTGTCCTTCAGGCGGCGCTCGTTCGGGCTCAGCTCCAGTGCCAGCTTGCAGGCGGCGATGGCGGAGAGCAGGTAGTCGCGCTTGAGCAGGCCCTCGGCGCAGGCGTGCAGCGCGGTGACCGAACGCTCCTTCTCTCCGAGCGCGGAGAAACAGCGAGCGGCCAGCATCCGGGAGCGGTGATCGGCGGGCTTTCTGCGGACGGCCTCGGCGAAGATGCCGAGCGCGCGCTCGTGCTGCCCGTCCTCCAGCAGATCGAGTCCGAGTTCACGAAGCGACTGACTCATGGGCACTCCGGCCTTGCGCCCTAGGGCGCGGTGAGGTTGTCGAGCACGTTCTTCGCCCTGCCCCAGGTCTCGCTGGTGCGCGGCAGGACGTCCATGACGGTGCGAAACTTCTCCGCCGCCGCGCGCGGCTCGCGGTCGCGGATCATATAGGCGTCGAGGTAGAGCTCCTCGGCCTTCCGGTACACGATGTCGAGCCCCTGCTGCCCGCGGACGTCGTTGGGGTTCAACGCCTTCGCCTCGCGGTAATGGGACGCGGCAGAGGCGAGATCATTCCGGGCCAGCGCCGAACGCGCCGCCTCCAGGCTCGCAGAGGCGAGCTGTTCGTCGAGCAGGGATCCCAACGCCCCCTCGAAGCCGATCTGCCGGTACAGCTCGCGCGCCTTGCGGAGCGGACGGGCCGCGCCGGCCATGTTGCCCTGGTTGAACTTGCGGGTGCCCTCATCGAGGGCGCGCCCGAACTGGGGAATCCACACCTTCAGGTTCCGCGCGCGCTCGCGAATGTCCGTGTCGCTGCCGTGTGCGGCGACGACCCGGTCGCATTCGAGCGCAGCCCGCTGGAACTCGCCGGCGTGGAACTTGCGGGCGACGTTCTCGAACGCGGCGTCGATGAAGTCCTGCCGCTTCTCGGCCGCCGCCTTGCGCCGGGCGGCCGCGGCCTTCGCTTCTGCGCGCGCTGCGGCGGCCTCCTCTTCCGCGAGCTTCTGGCGAAGCGTCTCGAGCTTCGGTTGAAGCGCGGTCGCGAGCTCGCGGGGGAGCCGTCCGACGAGCGCCTCGGCCGAGCTCAGATCCCCAGCCTCGAGCGCGGCCTCCGCCCGGGCGCGCAGGTCCACCGTCCCTGCGTTGGCGAGCTCTGCCTCGAGCTTCTTGCGCGCGTCCTCCCCGAGCACCGTCGCCAGCGGGACCTGGGCCAGCCGGGCGCGCGCCTCGTCGAAGCGACCTGCGCGAAGGAGCGCCCTCACCTCCTCGAAGCCGCGCCAGGTGGCCAGTTCCTTGTGCGCCGCCGCAGAGAGGCCATTGTCGTCGATGGCAGGCGACAGCTTCTTCGCCTCGTCGAGCAGCGCGATGGCCTCCTCGAACTTCTCCTGCCGGAAGGCGTTCCGCGCGTACTGCAGCTTCGCGGCGGCTTCGGCGATGCGCGGGTCGGGTTCAGGCGGGGGCGACGGCCTGGCCAACACCAGCCCGATTGCGAGAAGCAGCACGACCGCGGCGCCGCCGATCGCGATGAGGCGCTTGCGCTTCGAGTCCAGCGCGCGACCCCATCGCCCGGCGCCCGCGGGCGAACGCCCGGCGCGACGGGACGTGGGAACCGGGATGCCGGTGTGGGTGACGTCGCGCGGACCCGGCTCGGAAGACGCAGGGGGCTCTGCTCCCTCGGCGGCAGGCTGGGCCGGAACGGCCTGTTGCTCCGCAGCCGCCTTCTCTTCCGCCGCCCGGGCTTCGGCCTCCTTCCTTCGCATCGCCGCGAGCTCGTCGACGAAGCGGAACCGCGTCTTGCCGATGGCGATCTCGTCGCCATCCTGGAGCTTGCTCTCGGTGACCTTGTCTCCGTTGACGCGCGTTCCGTTGCCGCTGCCCAGATCGCGAAGGAGGACGCCGTCGTCCCCGAGGATGAGCTCGAGGTGGCGGCGGGACACCGAGTCGTCGATCAGCTTGAAGTCGCAGCCCTGGATCCGCCCGATCACCATCCGCACGCCGCGGAAGCGACGGGTCCGCCCCTGATCCGGCCCGGAGATCACCTCCAGGTGGATCGGCGGCCCGGTGCGGGTGGCGTTCTCGTCGTCGGACTCGTCGTCGTCCAGGTCCGCAATCACCCTGCCGAGCTTCGTGTCCTCCACCTCGACGGACGGCGGTGCGTCGCCCTCCTCCTCGCCCGGGTCGGGCTGGACATACGGCTCCTCGTCCTCCGGAAACGGGTCGTCTTCGCCGTAGATGTCCTCGTCGTCCGGATGGGCCGTCGCCGGGTAGTCCGTGCCCGTCTCGTTCGTCGCGCCGGGATACTCCCCGGAGTCGCCTGAGAAGGGGGACTGCTCACGCGGGACCGCACGCCCGGGAGCCTGCCCGACGTCGGTCGAGTCATCGAAGGCCATGGGGTCGGAGCTTGCGCGGGCTGGTTTTGTGGGAGGCATCAGGTGCGGAACGCGCGGCAAGTGTAGACCTCGCGCGGGGCACAGGGAAGCATGCGAAGCGTTGCCGCTGTTGTGACTGCTGACTATGTAGGCTCCTCTCGCCTGCGCACAGGAGAATTGATGGCGACCGCCGCGAAGAAGACCCCGGTGAAGAAGTCCACCCGGAAGACGCCCGAAAAGGCGCCCTCGCTGATCATGCCCGCCAGCCGGGTTCCACTGCTCCCCACCGGGCTGCTGGAGAAGGTGCTGGCACGCGCCATGTCCCGCGGCGGCGACTTCGCCGAGGTGTACGTGGAGCGCTCGGTGAGCACCGCGGTCGTGCTGGAGGAGCGGCGGATCAAGAGCGCGCAGACCGGCCTGTCGCAGGGCGTCGGGGTCCGGGTGATCGCGAACGGGAAGGTCGGGTACGCCTACTCGGACGACCTCGACGATGCCGCCCTGTACCGGGCCGCCGAGACGGCGGCGCTGGTGGCCGAGTCCGGCGGCGCCGAACGCGCGTTCCAGGTGAGCCGCGCGGCGGTTCCCTCCTACTACCGGGTCGAGACCCCGCTCGCCGACGTGGAGATCGCGCGCAAGGCCGAGCTGGTGAAGCGCGCCGACAAGGCGGCGTTCGACTTCGACAAGCGCGTGAAGCAGGTGACCGCGACGTACGCCGACACCTCGAAGGCGATCTGGATCGCCAACACCGAGGGCAGGTTCGTGGCGGACAACCAGGACCTCTGCCGCCTGGGCGTGCACGTCGTGGCCGAGGGCAAGAAGGGCGAGCGCCGCACCGGCTTCTTCGGCGGTGGCGGCCGCGTCTCGTTCAACTACTTCGACACCTTCACCCCCGAGCACGTGGCGACGGAGGCGTCGCGCCAGGCGACCGCCGGACTCGGCGCCGCGGAGGCGAAGGCAGGACAGCAGACCGTCGTGCTGGCGCCGGGCTGGAGCGGCATCCTGCTCCACGAGGCGGTGGGACACGGGCTCGAGGCGGACTTCATCCGCAAGAAGACGTCGCTGTTCACCGGCAAGCTCGGCCAGAAGGTCGCGTCGGACAAGGTGACCGTGATCGACGACGGGACGGTCGCGAACTCCCGCGGCTCCATCAACGTGGACGACGAGGGCAACCCGGGCGAGCGAAAGGTCCTGATCGAGCGCGGCGAGCTCAAGGGCTACATGTACGACGCCCACAACGCGAAGCTGATGGGTCAGCGGAGCACCGGCAGCGGACGGCGTCAGTCGTTCAAGCACATGCCGCTGCCGCGCATGACCAACACCTATCTGGCGCCCGGCGACGACCTGCCCGAGGACATCATCCGCTCGGTGAAGAGCGGCATCTATTGCGCCAACTTCGGCGGAGGCCAGGTGGACATCACCAACGGCAACTTCGTGTTCGAGATCAGCGAGGCGTACGAGATCGAGAACGGGAAGCTGGCCCGTCCGCTCAAGGGCGCTACGCTGATCGGCGTGGGCCCCGAGGCGCTGAAGAACGTGACGATGGTGGGCTGCGATCCCATGCCCGACCCCGGCCTCGGGACCTGCGGCAAGGACGGCCAGGGCGTGCCCGTGGGCGTGGGGCTGCCGACGCTGCGCATCGACAACATGACCGTGGGCGGAACGCGGTTCTGATCGGAGCCGACCAACAATGACGACACCGACGACGACGACGAACTACGAGAAGCTCGCGAAGCGCCTGGTCGACCGCGCGAAGAAGAAGGGCGCGCGGCAGGCCGAGGCGTTCATCCAGGTCGGCCGCGAATCGAGCTGCCGCGTGCGCGAGGGACAGATCGAGGATCTGACCCAGGCGACCTCCAAGGGCGTGGGCGTGCGGGTGATCGCGAAGGATCGCCTGGGCTTCGCCTACACCTCCGACTTCGATCCCGCATCGCTCGATGCGTTCGTGGATCGGGCGCTGCAACTCGCCGAGGCGGCTGCGCCGAACAAGCAGAACGGCCTGCCGACGAAGGCGGACCTCAAGCCGCGCGCGAAGCTCGGGGCGCTCTACGATCCCGCGGTGGCGAACCTCCCGGCGGATTGGAAGGTGAAGGTCTCGCTGGAGATGGAGAAGGCCGCGCGCGCGTACGACCCGCGGGTGACCTCCTTCGACAGCGTGGGCGCCGGGGACGACGTGAGCGAGGTCTACGTCGCCTCCTCCGAGGGACTCTCCGACGGCTACCAGAGCACGCACGTGTTCCTCTATGCCGTGCCGGTGGCGACCGACGCCGCGGGCGGGCTGCAGACGAGCTACTGGGTCGACTACAAGCGGTTCCTCGAGGAGCTCGACACGCCCGAGGCGATCGGCCGCGAGGCCGCGCGTCGCGCGGTGCGGATGCTCGGGGCGAAGAAGGTGAAGAGCCAGAAGGTCCCGGTGATCTTCGACCCGATGATGGCCGCGTCCTTCATCGGGAACGTGGCCTCCGCGGCGAGCGGGGACGCCGTGTACAAGAAGTCCTCCATCTTCGCGGCGCGGCTGGGCAAGAAGGTCGGCGCACGCGAAGTCACCATCGTCGACGACGGGCTGCTGGAGCGCGGACTGGGGACCTCCCCGTTCGATGGAGAGGGCGTTGCCACCCGCCGCACCCCGATCATCGAAGCCGGCGTGCTGCGCGGCTTCCTCTACGACTCGTTCACCGCAAGGAAGGCGGGGGCGAAGTCGACCGGAAACGCCTCGCGCGGGTACAGCTCCCTGCCCCACATCGGGTTCAACAACCTGTATCTGGAGCCGGGGCAGGTTCCCCCCGAAGAGCTGATCAAGGACGTGAAGAACGGCTTCTACGTCACCGCAATGCTCGGGCACGCCGCGAACATCGTGACCGGCGACTACTCGCGCGGCGCGAACGGGATCTGGATCCAGAACGGCGAGCTGGCGTCGCCCGTCCAGGAGGTCACCGTGGCCGGGAACCTGCTGGAGATGCTCGAGCGGATCGACGGGATCGGCAGCGATCTCACCTTCCGCGGCTCCGTGGGCGCCCCCACCCTGCGCTTCAGCGAGCTCACCGTCTCCGGCGAATAGCGGAGGCCTGATGTCGAACGCCGGTCCTCGTGCGCCCGTATGGGCATCGGGGCCGGTTCCTGGGACGGCAGCAGCGAGTCGAGGTGAAAGTGCTGCCACATGAACACACCTTCACGCACACTTGTCAGATGCATTAACAGAACTTGAGGCGCAACTGTCGCAATCCACCTGCGACAATGTAGGTAGGCGTTCTTCGACCGGAGCCTGCCATGAAGTCGTTCCTGCGCGTCCTCTTTACATCCTCCCTCATCGCCCTCCCCGCCCTCGCCTCGCCCGGACTGAAGCACCTGTCCGTCCCGCTGGGTGAGAC